>NZ_LT963430.1:3721893-3971881 GCF_900199405.1 Beduinella massiliensis | reverse complement strand
AGATTTCCGGTGGCAATGGCGAAGGGGATCCACCTGTTCCCATACCGAACACAGAAGTTAAGCCCTTATGCGCCGATGGTACTTGGCTGGTGACGGCCCGGGAGAGTAGGTCGCTGCCGGATTCCATTCAAAAAAGAGAGTCGAAAGTGGCTCTCTTTTTTGTCGTTTTGGCGACTATTTTATCTGATTAGTTTTGACGCGCTGCATACTTTAAGCATTATTGCGGAATGCAGGTTGAACGGTCCACCGGGACCTGCATTCTTTTCATCAGAAGCGCCGGAATGATTTGTATAAATAAAATGATCAGGACGATTATTCCGGCGCTGTTTTGCTTGTTATACAGAAGCATCGTCAGAAGAATGCCCAGTACGCGGCCACCGCCGTACCAGAATTCACGAAGAGCATGTACCTCGCTGCCCAATCCCTGCAACTGGCGAACATTCTCCACAACCCCAACATACGCAGTCACGGGCGGGTTGAGAAAAAATCCACCTAAGGCGGAAAGCAGAAAGTAAAACAGGATCAGTACAGGGAACGATGCATTCATGATCAATACGATAGACGCCCCAATCATCGTTCCAAGGGAAAGAAAAATTGACTTTTTTCGATTACGCGGGGTGATAATACGGGAATAGACCAGTGAGGAAAGGATCGATAAAATGCCGGCGATCGTTCCTGTGATGCCGACTATAAATTCGTTCCGAACCCTTTCAAAGATCAACATGCTGAGAAAAAAGGACATGGTTCCTCCGTAAAAACCGTTCGCAGCGGAGGCGAGCATAGCCGCCCGCGCGGGCTTCTCGGCGCGCAAAACGTGAAAGGCTTTCCTCAGCTGCGCTTTGGGCGATGCGTTTTCGATTGGCTTTAGCTTCATGGAAATATACACCGAGAGCACGGCAACCCCAAAGCCCACGCCAAATATAAATTGATAGCCGGTAAAGTCATGGAAGCTTGCCAACACCGTGCCGGTAAGTGTAGGCAAAAGGATGCCGACAAGGCCGCCCAGTACGTTTTGCAATCCATAGCAAGCGTCCCGTGTCTTGTCGTCCGAATACATCAGCAACTGCAGCGCATAGGTCGTATAGAAAAAACCGTTCGCTACGGAGAAGAGTATCGCAATCCATTGGATGTAGGGTACGGCGTATTGCCCCATCAGCCCCAACACCCCAAAAGCACCAACATAGAAGAGAAGCCCTATTCGCTGAGAAAAAAGCGGAGACTTTGCATGTACCAGCCAGACTGCAATCAGCATAGCGAAGGGTTGAATTCCTGCCAACAACATATTAAACAGCATGACATTGACGTTATTTCCTGTAGCCCGAATGAGATAGGTACTGATAAATGTGCTGGAAAAGCTGGTAAAAATCGCAAAGCAGGTGTATAGCCTTAAAAATGCTTTCCATGGGGCAGAAATACGATATAGGATCTCTCGAAAATACGACACCTCTCCTATCCCCTATCCGATTTGACCTCTGTGCTGATTGAGCACAGGGCGTCCTAACCTTTTTGTTTATATCGCTATGCTGCGGGATTAATGCCTGCCGCTCACCGCAGGGATAGAAGTGGACCTATCCCTGCGGTGCGTTATATGCAGTTGATTTGTTCAGTTCGCTATACGCTGATAGTAAACGATCCGGCAGGTTCGCTTGTCCTTTATTTCAAAAGGCCAGCTTTCCAGCAACAACCGTCCAGATACATGGCCAAGCGTGCCCAGATCTTCATCTGTCAGTTCATAGGTTGCGTCGAGAGCTATATCGCGCAGCTGCAAGTCCATCAGGCGGATTTGGCTGTTCTCCCTGCGGTAGGCGACGATGACACCGCGGCCTTCCTCAGGCTTGGAGAGCTGATAGGCCATCCAATCCTGATCGCTAAAAGAACAACCCGTCAGGGGCCACAGGTCAGCCATCGTGTATTCCCGCAGACGCTTAAAGACCGCTAAGGTCTGCTTGCTCCACAGCCAAATATCCTTGGATGCGTCGGCTGTCAACCCACCTGCAGATATGCCGCCCGCGAGGCAACTGCGGACGCGGTAGGTGTCCTTTTCCGCAAAGTTTACGCTGGTCGAATTCACCGGGACGAAGCGACTCAGGTAGTAGGTGTGCAACTGAGTGGCGGTGGGTTTGTCCAGCAAACCGAAGCAGGCATAATCTGTGCGGAAGAGGGGGATGGAGCGGCGCAGCGCTTCAAAATCGAGCCGTCGACCGCCACTGGCACAGTTGTCGATGATCAAATGGGGGAAACGCTTCAACAGGTCGCCCCACATTTTGTAGAATCCAGCCACAAAGCGCAGCTCAGAGATCCCCCTTCGATCGGGCGTATCCGCGTATTGCCAGAAGCTCAGCGGGCCAAAGTTGAAGTCGATACGCAGCACGTCCATACGATACTTTTCGATGGAATCGCCGATTACGCCGGTGATCCACGCCAGCGCCTCTGGATTTCCGAGGTTCAACATCATGTCGCCATTTTCACGTCGAAGGCCGATGTACCAATCCGGATGCTCGGAGACCCTTTCCGCACAGGTGCGGCAGCGCTCTGGTTCATACCACAGCAGGAAGCCCATCCCGATATCGTGCGCGGCGTCAGCGATCTCTTCCATCCCGTTGGGGTACAGCGCGCGGGAAGGCTGCCAGTCACCGATGCCTGCATTGCGATACCAGGATCCGTCGGATTCCACATTGCCGGGTGCGACATCGCCATACCAACCCGCGTCGATCCAATAGGTTTCCAATCCGGCATCGTGCTGCTTTAACGCCTCGATATTCCGCAAATGCTGCGCGGCGGTTGAGCCTCCCCAGGCACCTATTGTGATAGGTGCCTGCACGGGCTTACCGTCGATCCGGGGTACGACATATCGCTGCGCAAAGCGGCGGTATCCGTTGAAGACCGTGTACTCATCGCCCTCGCAGCGCTGCACCAGCATGTGGGGTAAGGTAACCGTTTCGCCGGGGTGCAGGCGGAAACTTGCGTCCTCCATGCCGGCCCGCACACGAATGACGCCGTCATCGCCTGGACGCAGGAAATCCGCGCGCCACTGCCCACTCCAGCCGATAGCCAGCGTGTAGCCATACCCATTCATGAGCATCTGAAAATAAGGCATGACCACAGACGAGGAGCGGCCGCCCGTGCAGCGGAGCGTTCGACGCGCGTTGTGAAACATCTGCGTGCGGTTCTCCATAAAGTCGCACATCTGCTCATTCGAACCGTTATAGTCCAAAAAGAAGGGTGTCGTGGAGGGATCAAAGCGGATATCAAAGTGTGCGAGATCGATATTCGATAGCGTCTTTGTGTCGTAGCTTGACGCATTTTGCAGGGTTACATACCACTCCAGGGTTTCGCTATCCCGAAAGCGCCGTACAATCATCTCGATGTGGAGGGAATCATCCAACACGGCGCAATAACGCTCAAGCTCGTATTCCTGCAAGGTTTCCTTAAGCACCGTCCACGGAAGACCGTGAAGTTCAGCATCCTTTTCGCCATAGGTAAAGCCTATCGGAAACTGATCCTGAAATAGCTCTTTGTACAGCTCGTCCATATCATTCCATCCTTTCCTTTCGATACAGTCTCCCTCGTTCCCGGAGCCGGTATCTGCTAAGTCACATTATAACGGTTCCAGATAAAAAAGAAGATTCGATTCGTACCACACTTCCTTTGTTTTCATTCACACTTTTTCACGGTATTCAGAAGGCGTACAGCCTGTGCCGCGTTTGAACCAAACCGAAAAATAATATTGGTTCACATAGCCTACCATGCTTGCGATCTCATAGACTTTCAGGTTTGGATCTTTCAGCAGTTTTTTTGCTCTTTCCAGCCTTTTTTGGTTTTGATACGCGCTGATGCTCATGCCTGTCTCCTGTTTGAACAGCATGCTCACATAGCTGGGGCTCAGGTAGACTTCCTGAGAAATCCGTTGTAAACCTCCGTCATCCGAAAAACCGACCCGGTCTATTGCATCGTAGATCTGGCGAATGATGCGCTCTTTCTTTTTGCTGACCAGGGCTACACGGCTTTTGCTCTGCTGGGTGATAAAGTCGCATAAGACGTCAATGGCTATAGGCTGCAAACCTCTGCTGGTCTTCCGGTATGCCTCCATGCTGGCTTTTAACAGCGGCTCCACGTCACTTGCGCTGTCCAGCATTTCCCGCACGTACTGATTCAGGACAAATACGGCTGTCATTTGAAACACTTCGGGATTATGCAGGTTCTCCAGGTGATGGCGAAGGTCATTTAGCCGCATGGAGAGCCGCTGCGTATCTGTAATATTTGCCAAGCCATCGCCACAGGCAAGCGCTTCCTTTACTTGTATGCTGATTTGCGGCGTGGAATCGATGAGCTCAGGCGAGGCGTAGACGGCTTGTTCGGACCAGAAGTCGCTTAGGTTTAGCGCCTGCTGTGCCTGCGTGTACAGCCGATGAAGGAGTTCCACACCTTGCAGCGATTGGCTGATGCCAGCTTTGCAGACGATGTTTTGCTGCTTTTGCTGGCTCAGCACAGCTTTGACCTCCAGCAAGTAGCTGTCAACGGCGCTTTGATCCGGCTCCTCCGTGTCGGCCCATACCGCGGCAATGGCGGTTTCGCTCATGACGACGCAGAGCGCGTCGGGCATTTTTTTCTCAGCCGAAGCTTTCAGCACCCAGACCTCCGAACAATTTTCCGGCAGAACCGCTTCAAAGGCAACACAGGTATACCAGGAGTGTTCTGTCCATGAGGGAAAGGCCGTTTGCAGCAGCAACTGCTGCAAGACCTTACGCCCCATCAGCTGTTGCCGTAATAGATGTTCGCGCATAAAGGGCAAAGCGTTTTTCAAAAGCGCGGCACGATCTGCCCGGTTTCGTCCGGCGTCAAAGGCACGAAGCACCGTTTGTACCAGCTTTTCATTGTTTATGGGCTTATCGATATAATCAAATACCTTCAGTTTCATCGCGGAAATGGCGTAGTCGAATTCTTTATATGCGCTGATGAATACGACCTGTATTTGTGGGAAATGCTCTGCGACATATTGCGTCAGGGCAATGCCGTCCATTCGTGGCATTTTCACGTCTGTTACGAGGACGCTCACATCTTCGGTCAACAGCCTTTGAGCCTCTACACCGTCGTAAGCGACGCCGGCAATTTCAACGCCATGCACTTCCCAGGGTATGGTCGTCGTCAAGGCTCGAATCAGCGTTCGGTTATCATCTACAAGGACGATCTTGATCATAGGTTGCTCTGGCCTCCTCTGACAGCCCCTCCAGTGGAATCGCTACGCTTACACGGCTCCCGCCTTCCGGCCGATTTCTGAGAATCAATCGCGCGTTTTTGCCAAAATACAGCTTCAGGCGGGAAGCCACGTTCCACAGACCGATGCCATATCCACGGTCTATACGATGTTTGGCTTCTGAACGCTCTAGCATGTCCTGTGTAAAACCGGGCCCGTTGTCCATAATATGAATGTATACTGACGCATCTTCTACCCGCGTATTCAACAAAATGTATCCATGCCCGGCGGCTTCCATAGCTCCATGCAGCAGGGCGTTTTCAACGATGGGTTGAAGCAGGAATTTCGGTATCGTGATATTCTGCACGTTCTGGGGTATCTCCTGAATCTCGTAGGAAAAGGTCTCCTCGTACACGGTTTGCTGAATTTGCAGGTAAAGTTTGATGGTTTCAATCTCCTCGAGCAGGGACACATACTCGCTGCCGCGGTCGAGCGTGCGATTGAAGAAGCTGGCGAGACTCATTACAAGGCCAGAAGCGGCTTCGGTGTCGTGCAGATCGATATATCCTTTAATAGAGGCAAGCGTATTATACAAAAAGTGAGAATTGATCTGTAAGCGCAGGGCTTCCATACGATAGCGACTCTCGCGCAGCACCATGTGTTCATTTTGCAGACTCAGTTCGCTGATGCGTGCCATTTGACGGTTGTACGTTCGGATGAGGACGGCAATTTCCTCGCAGTCCCCGGGTTTTTCCTCTATATGATGTTTCAACATGCCTGGCAGTGTCGCGGCATGCTCGCTGCCTTGAATGGTTTGTGTCACTGCCTTCAGGCGGCTGGTCAGCATGCGACTAAAAATCACGACCAGCATGCCTGCGATCAAACAGCTCAGCAGGATGATGCAGACCGTCGTGGACAAAATGCCTGCGGCATCCCCCATAAGCGCCTGGCTGGACAGGGTCATTACCAGCCGCCAATCGCTATTTTCAATTTTTGAGGATAAGCGGCACAGGCTTCCGTCTTGCACAAAGACGTTGGCGTAGACGTCGTCAACCGTCTCTTTGGGCAACACGGCGTTCATTTGCGATTCATCGGTGGAAGCCAGCACACGCCCTTCGCGGTTGATCAACATGACAGGCATATCCTCTTCGCCCCAGCCTTTCAGAAGACTGCTGCTTTCCAGATCGACAACCACGGCGCCGCATAGTTTCGGCCCCTCCAACAGCAGACGTACCACAGAGATCCGGTAATCATTCCAAATGGCCGAGGCATGATACGTGTCGGCAATCTGCACCTGTTTGGTACGAACACGCACCGTGTCGTCGATCGGTATCATCGAGGACAGACGATCTAGGGCGCAGAAATAGCTTCCCTCTGTCTGGTAGATCAAGCTGGTATTGTTGGTGAAAATGCGTATTTTCTTGAAATCGAACTGTTCCGCCAACATATAAAGGTACTGCTGGATATGCTTGAATGTTCCTACCTGGTTGCTGGAGATCGTCACGTTTTCTTGAAACATGGAATCATAGACGTCATCGGCGTAGAGTACCTGTTCGGTGATACCGATGGCGTTGGCTAGCGTCGTGCCGAGGCTGCCGGCCATTTTGCTCATCAAGTGGGTCATCGTTTCGAGCTGATTGCTTTGTATGACCTGTCTCGTCTGTTGATAACAAAAGGCGCCGGCCAACATTAACGTCAGTATAATGACTGCCGTAAAGGTCAGAATAAGGCGCTTGGAAAGCGTCAATGGGCGTGTTACATATTTCATGCTCTGAATACTCCAAAATATACGGGAGGAGAAGGGGCGGTTTCACCCCTTCTCCCGGCGATCTTGGCAATGGGCGCTTTGTCATTCGCCGCCTGCTTTGATTACTTGATGCCCATGCCTTCGCAATACTGCGCGTTCTTTTCAGCGTACCACTGGTCATAACCCGCTTGCTTCAGGTTCTTCACCATCTCATCCAGGCCGGCCTGCAGCTCCACCTTGCCGGTGATGATATTCACCAACGCTTCGGAGGAGATGGTCTGCATGTCCGCGCCACTGGTAGCGTCGGTCTCAAACTGATAGTTTATGAAGCCGTCGCAGGCAATCCAGGTTTGGGTCGTGGGCGCTGGCTCGAAGATCTTCTTCCAGTCGGTGCCTTCAAAATTTTCTGTCAGCGGAACCCACCAGTCGGAGTACAGGTTGCCGACCATACCGCCTAAACCCCCCGATACAACCTTGTTGTCTGAGCCGTCGCGAACGAATTTGATCTTGCCGTCGTCGGTGTAGGTATAATGCTTGCCTTCGATGCCATAGTTCGCGAGAGCCCAGTTCTCACGGGATGCGCAGCACCAGTTCAGAACCTTGATGACCTCTTCGGGATGCTCCGTTGAAGCGACCAGGCCGATAAACATGCCGGTTTCATACCCATACTGCCAAGTGGTTGCGCCGCCGTTTATATCGTTTACCAGATTGCTTAGCAATGCCCACTCCTGTGGTTTCGCGCCTTCGGCAAGAGGGGTGTCCGGATTCAGTCCGGCTTTCTTGTCGGCTGTGGACTGGAACCCGTAACTATCGCCGATGCACACAACGCGGTCAGAGGCTTTCAGCTGATCCGCATGGTCAAAGGTCGTGGTGAAGATCTCAGGATCCAGAATGCCGCTTGCGTAAGCGTCTACCTGGCGCTGCAGCCATTGCTTGAAGCCTTCGTCTTCCCAATATACCGTGATGCCTAGGTCGGTTGCATAGTGATTTACCATAGCGGTGCCTTCTGCATTGGTCAAGGTCTGATTTCCGTCCGCATCTACGAGATGGAAGTTCATAGGACCGGAATTGTAAATCCAGGTGATATGGCCGCCTGTCAGGCCGACCAGATCCGGCTCGTTGTTCACGACGGTGCGAATCCCTTCCAGCAGTTCGCTGACCGTGGCAGGTACGGTGTCGATGCCATACTTGCGGAACAGGTCCATGCGCACCCAGGTGCTGCAATAAAACGGAACCGGTGCCTGAATTGGAATCAGGTAGATCTTGCCGTCTACCTTGTAGGGATCCCATAACTTGCTGTCCACTTGCGCCAAAATATCCTGACCATACTGGGCAAGCAGATCGTCGAGCGGGATCAGCATATGTTTCTGGATGAACGTGTTCCAGGTGGTGAGCGGCATATTGGACGAGATCGCGTCCAATTCTCCCGCTGTGACCTTCACCGCAATCTGGTCGGTGCTGAAGCTGTCGGAGGTGATCATGTTGAGATCGACAGGAATGCCCAAGTCCCTCCCAATCGCTTCTTCAACCGCTTTCTTGGCTTCTTCACCGTTAGCGGTGTTATAGTCGCCGTTTAGGGAGAACAGGTTCAACTTGATGGGCTCCCCCGTGCGTTCTTCTGCCATGGTCAGGGTCGCACAGCTCAACAAAAGGAGCGCAGATAGGAAACATGCAAGGACTCGTTTCATGGGTGGACCTCCTTAAATAATTTTTATTCCTCAGCGGCGATGATCCCTCCCGCTGAAAAGCATGGGTATCCTCACCCCTTGAGAGAACCGACCATTACGCCCTTGACAAAGTATTTTTGTACAAAGGGATAGAGGATTAAAACAGGGCCGATGCTGACGACGATGGACGTCATTTTGGTTACGATGCTGGGCGGCGTGCTATCCATCATCTTTCCAGCCATCTTTGTGGCGTCCATAGCCGTTGCGGCATTCGTATTGATGATTTCTCTTAGGGCCATTTGCAGCGGGTACATTTTTGAATCGTTCAGATACAGCATCGCGCTGTACCACTGGTTCCAGTAGCCCACCGCGTAGAACAGCCCGATGGTGGCAAAGGACGCCTTGGACAGCGGGAACATGATGCTGAACGCCACACGGGCGTCGCTTGCGCCGTCCAGAACGGCGGACTCCTCGAGCTCGACCGGCAGTTCCTTAAAGAAGGTCCGCATCACCATAACGTTCCAAACCGACAGGGAACCGGGAAGGATGAGCGCCCAATAAGTGTTCATCAGTCCTATGGTTTTGATTACCATGTAGGTGGGGATTAAACCGCCGCTGAAGAACATCGTAAGCACCAACATGCCGTTGACGAACGATTTGCCCGGCAAAGCCGGACGGGACAGGCCATAGGCCAACAGCGCGGTCGCCGACAGGGAGATCGCCGTGCCCACCACCGTGGTGCCAATGGTTACCAGATAAGCGTTCTGTATCTTGGTCCCCCATTTGAACAGCATCGCGTAGTTGTTCAGCGTTGGCCGCAGGGGGAATACCAATCCCCGCGACATGTATTCCGCAGGGGACAGCAGCGAGATCATGACCACGTACAGAAAGGGGAAGAGTGTAAGAATGGCGGCAAGGATCAGTATAATACGGATTAGACTGTCAAAAAACCGCTCCTTGGGCGAGCGCGTTAGCCGTTTCATAGTCAGCTCTCCTTTGCTCAATTAAAACAGCCCGTCATCGCCAATCCGCTTTGTGAACCAGTTAGCGCTTAGAAGCAGAATTAACGCGATTACGCTGCGGAACAGTCCCACTGCCGCGCCGTAGCTCAACTGAAATTCCGTCAGCCCCACACGGTACACGTACGTGTCAATCACGTCCCCGATAGCGTAAAGACTGCTATTGCTGCCGATGTAATTAAATACCTGATCGAAGTTGCTGCCCATTAAACCGCCAATCTGCAAAAGCAGCAGCATCACGATCAGCGGACGGATGCTGGGCAGGGTGATATACCAAGCCTGCTTCAGGCGCGAACATCCGTCTATAATCGCCGCTTCATACATCTGCTGGTCGATTCCGCTGATGGCTGCAAGGTAAATGATGGACGACCATCCGAAGTCCGACCAAATGGAGCTGCCCAATATCATGGGGTAGAAATACTTCTCTTCGCCCATATAATAAATCGGCTGCAGGTTGATGGAGGTACGGATATTGTTTATCAAACCTTCCGAAGGAGAAAACAGCGCGTTCATCAACGCAATGATAACGATCCAGGATAAAAAGTGAGGCATGTAGCTGACGGTTTGCACGACTTTTTGAATGCGGGCGTTCCGTTCTTCGTTGAGCAGCAGCGCAAATGCAATAGGAACCCAGAACCCTGCCAGCAATTTGGCTATGCTCATCAGGAGGGTGTTTCGCATCACACGCTCAAAGTAGAACGAATTTACAAACTTTGTAAACCATTTCAGCCCCACCCAATCGCTCTCCCAGAATCCGCGAAGGCCCAGAATTGGATTGAAGTCGTTAAAGCACATGGTCAAACCCAGCATTGGAAGATATGAAAAAATAATCAATATAATGATGCCGGGAACCATCATCAGATAGACTTGCCAGTGTCGCCTGGCTTCGTTCAGACACACGCGTTTTTGCTTTTTTATGATATCTTCCATGCAATCCCTCCCGTTTCAATAATGATTATATCCTCTTTCGCCTATATTTCAATTTTGTTTTTTATGATGAATGTTTAATAAACCACTATTTTCAGCGCAGGGCTTCACCAAGCAGCGCGGGCTTCCATCCGTCAGGCAAAGCCGGTCGCCGGCGCGGCCTCGCGGTTTGACGGCATCCTTTTTCTATGATAAAATAAGGACGCTGTGCAGCGGCTGCACGGCGTCCTTCGTTCTATTGGAAGAAGGATCAACGCATGGAGGGAACGCTATGAGACGATTGACCTGCATTTTGGCGGCAGCGCTGCTGCTGATGACGCCGGGCATAAAGGGAGTTGCAGAAGATGCGGTGGACGCTCAAATCGAAGCGGTGCTCGAGGTCTGCGTAGAGGAACTTGGATATACCGCCACCAAAGGCGGGTTCAGCAAATATGGCGAATGGGCGGGCGGCGCCTACAAGGAGTGGTGCTCGGAGTTCGTCTCCTGGAGTACGGAGCAGGCGGGTGAACGCACGGGAGAGCGGCTGCTGGACGTGCTCTATCCCATGCAGGCGGAGTGCCAGACGGGTGTGGACTGGTTTATTGCGCGCGGCCGCTACGTGACGACCACGGGCACGCTCAAGGGGTACGGCGAACAGTGGTATTGGGAAGACGCGGTTTCCACAGCGGAGCGCCCCTATACCCCGCGCCGCGGCGACCTGATCTACATCGAATGGTACAAGTACAACCGCATCGACCACGTCGGCATCGTGGAGTACCTCTCCAAGGACGTAGACGGAACGATTCTGGTACACACGATCGAGGGCAATAACAAAATTCTCGGTCCCTCGCCGACGAACGTGCAGCGCTATACCTACCGGCTGGACGACGCGAGCATCCGCGGTTACGGCATCACCCGGGACGGCATTGTGGGCACTACCCTCAAGAAGGGCAACGAAAGCGAAGGCGTCGCGGCGCTTCAGGGATGGCTGGCGGATGCGGGCTACTTTAAGGGAGAACAGAGCGGTAAGTTTGGCGCCGGAACCGAAGAGGCGGTCAAGGCTTTTCAGGCAGACGCCGGGCTTTCACGCACGGGCGTCGCGGACGCGGCAACGCAGCGCGCACTGCGGGACGCGGCCGGCGCATGACGGCTATCAGGCACAAAAAGGACGCGGCGTTTCCCTTGAGAGAGGGAATGCCGCGTCCTTTTGCCTATGCGTCATTCGGCCTTGAACGTCATATTCGGGAAGATGACTTTCATTCGTTCGTCCCCAAAGCGCGCGTCGAAGAAGGATTCCACGAAGTTACGCGGAGGCTGGCCCGCGTCGCGCAGGGTCCAACGCAGTACGGCCCAGGCGCTCAGCGCCATGTCTGCGCACAGCAGCGCGCAGACGACCCAGGTGAGCGGCTTGCCGATCTTGTCGGGTATGCTGAAAATCCATCCGTTGAGCAGCGGGAAGATGTTTTTGATCCAGTAGCAGGCGAGCACGCCCCAGAAGAACGCGTATAGCAGGCAAATGCGCCCATTGACGTTGTAGGGCATGGCGGAATAGTCCCAAGAGGTCGAACCGAAGACCATCTCCTGCCCCCAGGAGCAGATGTACTCGACCACGCTGCCGATGACCGCGCCGAAGAACAGAATGTGCAGGTCGCGGTGGAAGCGCAGGAAGTACAGCCCCAGCGTCAGCGCGACGCATCCGAAGCCATAGACGGGGTTGAAGGGCCCCCAGATGACGCCCACACGGTTTTCATAGTGCCCGCGCGTCAGCAGGCAGAAGAGCGTCTCGATCACGACGCCCAGGAAGCAGCCGAGGAAGAAGATCCAGAACAGCTTGTAAAAGTTAATGCCCTGCGCAAATCGGTTCTGCTCCCTTTCCAGGCGCTCGATCTCGCGCTCGTCCACGCTCTTGATGCGCTCGATCGTGTCCGCAAGGGCCTGCCTGTAATTTACGGAAGTGGCGCTGGGGTTGCGGCGGATCAGCTTCTTCAAGTCCTGACCGGACTGCGCGCGCAGGCGCTCGATGGTTTCCCGGCAGGCCGCGTAGCGTTCGCGCAGTTCCGACCGGATCTCCTCCGGCATGTCTTGCAGCGCCGCCGCGCGCGCGCTGATGTCGTCCAGCACGTCCTCGGTGCGTTCGCGCAGCTCCTGCCTTGCCTGATCCGCCGCCTGCTCGAAGGAGGCCACGCGCGCGCGGATCGCCTCCGCCTCGCGGCGCAGGAGTTCGCTCTGCTCGATGAGCTTGCGCAGGTTGTAGGCCGAGCGGAAGGACGTAACGAAGTCGTACACGAAGATGACGCTCACGACGAAGACCAACGCGCCCGCCATGTCGTCCGAAAGGTAGAAGACGAAGCGCTCCAGCCAGGTTTGCAGGAACGCGACCAGCGCGACGCTGAGCGCGCCCCAGGCCAACGAGGAGGTCAGGCAGATGTAGCCGTGCAGGTTGAAACGCTTGTGGCTGTAATCCCAATAGCGGACTTTAAACAGCCGCTCCATGCACGCGCCCGTGACGTATTCCAAAATCGTAGCGGCGAGCATGCCCAGCAAAAAGACGAGCACGTAATTCGTGCGGACGGGCAACGTGAAGAGCAGGATCATGATCGCGCCCGATCCGTAGATCGGCAGGAAGGGCCCTTTCATGAAGCCGCGGTTTACGGGTTTGCGCTGGGAGACGGAGACGACCGTCGATTCAAAGCACCAACCGATAAAGCAGTACAGATAAAAAAACAGCAGCCACTGGGTCCAGTGATAAGTCATGTACAGCGTGCCCCCTCGTTTCCAAGTCGTTCACGTCCAAGTATAGTACGACGGAAGGAATTGGGCAAGGGCAGGGCGGCGTTTATCACAATTTTTCGTCCGAATTCGCACCGCCAAAGCGTCCGGCTCCGCGCATAGAAGCGGCGGAGCCGGACGCTTTTTTAATTACGCCTGAACGGTGCCCACGTACAGCGTTCCTTCTCCCAGCAGGCGCGCGTGGGTGTAGGGCTTCGACGGGAAGAGGAGGGCGGTGTTTGCGTAGGTGCCTTCGTCCGCGAAAACTTCCGCGATGCAGCGGTCAAAGTAAAGCGTAAGCGCGATGTCCCCCGTTTGCAGGCGGGGCGTCACGGTGACGGAGGCGAGGCCCGCACGGTACAGCTCGCTGAAGTCGCGCGATCCGGCCTGCGTCCTGTCCGTAAAGAAGCGCTTCTCGTTGTCCAGCCCCACGACGAATGTTTCCCCCTGGGCGTTGAAGAGGGAGGTGCAAAACGGCCCCTTTGCCTCGATACGCAGGCAGAATTGCTCGCCGGGCAGGGCTGTTTCGACCGTCGGCTGCTGGCCGGGCTGCCTGGACGCCGCCCCCGGGACCTCGCACAGCAAAAAAGCCGGGACGATGGGCGCGCTGGAGAGGCGTGGGCCCTCCACGGTCTGCACCAGGGCGAGGTTCCGGGCGTAGGTCATGAGCCCGCAGAAGGGGCCGGTGGGCTCCTCCGCCGCGTAGTTCCAACTGGTACCCCAGCCGATGATGCAGGGCTTTTCTGCGCCGGAAAACGTCACGGCGGCGTAGTTGTCGTACCCTGAGTCGATCAGCTTCACCCGAAGGGAAGGATGAGTTTCCACAAAGGTGTTGCCGTCGAACATGCCCAGGAAGTACTGCGTGCGGCTGCCGCCGAATTCCCTGGGCAGCGCCATGCTCGCGATCAGCACCCAAAGCACCGAACCGTCCGGCGCGGGGAGAGGGAAGAGGTCCGGGCACTCGAACACCCCGCCCAGTTTGTTTTCGGCCTGGCCGAATTCTCCGGTCTTATGCCAGTGGAGAAGATCCGGTGAAGCGTGAAATTCTACATGATCCCCCGCGGCGATGACCACGCTCCAGCAGCCGAGCAGGTCGTTGCGGAAGACCTTTGGATCACGGAAGTCCGGCAGATCGCTGTTGGGGATGACCGGGTTGCCCTCGTAGGGCGTAAAGTGCATGCGGTCCTCGGAGAAAGCGATGCTCTGCTGCTCGTGTTCACCGTGGTGGGTGTACATGCAGATCATGGGATCCCGTTCCCTGCCCAGTCCCGAGGTATTGCCTTTGTCGATGACCGCGCTGCCGGAAAAGATCAGGCCCAGGCGCTCGTCGGGCGAGAGCGCGATGCCCTGGTTCTCCCAGTTCAAAAGGTCTTTGCTGGTCGCGTGAATCCAGTGCATCGGGCCCCATACGGTGTCGTGCGGATAGTGCTGGGCGAAGAGATGCCAAATGCCGTCCTCGTAGAGCGGGCCGTTGGGGTCGTTGATCCAGCCCTTGGGCGGCGTATAGTGGAAACGGGGGCGAAAATCGCGGGAACCCTGTGTGCTCATTAAGGAAAACCTCCTGTCTTTGTCAGTCGGACTGTTCGGTGCTGAGCCGTGCGTCTTTCAGACACATGCCGCCGTTTTGGGCGTAGATGCCGAGCGCTGCGCCCTTTAAGTCGTACATACGGGCGGAAAACGCGATCTTGTCGTCGATGTATGCGACCAGGATCGTGTCCTCCACCGTGAGGACGACGTGAAAGGACTTGCCGGCGTCCATGTGGAAGATGCGGCTCAACCCCTCGTCGTTGAAGCGCTTATAGTTCAGCCGGGGCTTCATGAAGAAGTCGATGCGGTGCGCGTAAGGCTCGAAGTTGAGGGCGTAGGCGGTGTCGTCGGCTTGGCTTGCGCGCAGCAGAAAACCGAAGGTGTGCGTGCCCTCCTCGAAGCTTACGTCCGCCTCGAAACGGAAGGCGCGGGGCGCGGCTTCCTGTGCGTAGCGCACCGAGGTGCCGGCTTTGCACGAGACGGCGGCCGGCGTGCCCGCCTCCGCGCCGGCAAAGGCAAGGTCGTGCTGCCCCTTCTTCCAGGAGGCGGCGACCGTCTGCGGCTCGCGGCAGGCGAGCTCCCCGTCTTCGAGCTGATACAGCTCGTGGACGGCCAGGCTGCCCGCCCAGCGGAAGCCGCTGAAATCCGTCTCGTCGTTGCGCGTGGAGATCCAGCCGAACAAATAGCGCTTTTCCCCGTCCGAATACGACTTTGCGGCGTAGTAGGGACGGGTGTCGAAGACATCCTGCGGCGGCGTGATAAAGGGGCCGTACGGGCTTTTGCTCATGACGTAGCGCGTGCGGTTGACGTCGCTGAATTCGGAGTAGATCAGGTAATACCAGTCGCCCATCTTGAAGAGATCGGGGCATTCGTGGGTGTAATAGCTTTCGGGCGTCCAGAGCGGCGCCCGAACCGACCAGGTGACCAGGTCCTCGCTGGTCAGGTGCGCCGTACAGCCCCTGCGGGGCGCCGGTCCTTCCGTCAATCGAGCGGCCAGCAGCATGTGATAGAGGCCGTCCGCGTCGTCGAAGAAGACGAACGGATCGCGCCAGTCGTGTATTTCGTAGCCGTCGGCCGCCTGAAACGTATGCTCCGGCAGTTTCGTCCAATGGTACAAATCGTCGCTGACGGCGTGCATGACCTTCTGTTCGGGCAGTCCCCTTTGGCGCAGGAAGGGGTTATGGCCGGTGTAGAAGATATGGAACCTTCCCTGCGCGCGCAGCACGCTTCCCGTGTAAACGCAGCGGTCCTGTTCGTCCTCCGTGCCGTAGGGGAGCATGACGCCCTTGGGATCGAAATGGACGAAGTCCTCTGTTTCCACCAGGTTCCAGGAGATGCCGTCCAGATGGCCGCGCGGAGCGTGTCTGTCCAGCAGGTAGAAGAGGCGGAACTTTCCGTTCCAGTAAAAGGGGATGTAATCCCCGGACCAGCCGTCGCTGGGCTTATAGAATGCTTGCGTCGCCATGATCGGCGCCTCCTTCGATCGGTTCATATTCGGGTGACGGAGCCCATCGTATTTGCCTCCATCATAGCAGATCGGCGGTGAAGCGCAAATAGTATTTTTTGACGAATTGTTGAAAATATCGATTGAATTTTGGATATTTGGGTTGATGTCATTGGCAATTTTGCGTAATATAGGGGGTGGAATGACGCCGCGCCGGAAAATGAAGATAAAGGTAGAATATTCGAGCCATAGATCAATGGATGCTTTCGGTGCACATTTGTGTGCACGAAAGCGTCCATTGTTTGTTTTTTTCATGTGACATTAAATGTCTCATTTTTATGCCACCAGCAGAAGCCGGCCGCGCGGCGGCGAAGGAGATGAACACCCAAGATGCACATCATGATCGTAGAGGACGAGCGGGAAAGCCGCGAAGGGCTGGGCGCGATGCTGCTAAGGCTGGCTCCGACCGCGCAGACGTGGCTGGCGGCCTGCGGGGACGAAGCGATGAGGCTGCTTGCGGACCATCCCGTCGATCTGATCTTCCTGGACATCCGCATGCCGGGTATGGACGGCCTGACGCTGCTGGGAGAAATCCGCCGCCGCGCGCCCTCGGTCGCCGTCGCGATCCTGAGCGCGTACGACCAGTTTTCCTACGCGCAAAAGGCGATCCGGCTGGGCGCAATCGACTACATCACCAAGCCGTACACGGAGCAGGCGATTCGCCAGGTCGTAGAAAGGGTGCAGGAAGGAATGGAACCGGGCGGCCAGGGAAATGCGATCTTTTTGCCGCTAGACTTTTCTGGCCTGATGACGAACCCGGCGATGTGCGCGCAGGTGCTCGCCGGCCGCCTCAATTTGCCCTCGGACGCGAAGCTGCCCGGGAGGCTTTACCTGTTCCGTATTACGCCTGAGGGGGAGGCGCTTTCGCAGGAGACGCAGCGCAAAATCATGGCGTGGCTGCTCAGGGAGATCGAGGCGCTGTTGCCGCCCGAAGGGCGTGCGCTGCTGCTGGAGAGCGAGGGAATGTATCCGCTGGCCGTGTTTTCGCGTGAAGCGCCCGTGGAACAGGAGGCGCTGGCGTGTCGTCTGGAAGAAGCGCGCGCTCGTTTCGGCGCGCGAATCTGCTGCGCGGCGGGCGCGCCCGAAGCCGACCTGCTGCGCAGTATTCGAGCGTCGCTCGCGCACTGCAAGGCGCTGTTGGAGTACTCGTTTTACCTTCCGCCCCCTTGCGTTATCGCGGACGGAGGACTTCAAACGGACGCAGGGAAGCGGGTGAACAGGGGGCTGCTGGAGGAAATGAGGAGCTCCGTCTTCCGGGGCGACCCGGCAGCGGCGGCCTGCGCCGTCGAAGCGGTGAGGCGCGAGGCGCAGACCCCGCCGTACATGCCGGTACAGCGCCTCCTGTATACGCTGCACGCCGAATGGGTCAACATGGCGGACGCTGCGAAGCTTCAGGACGCGCAGCACATGGAACTGGCGGAGCGGGCCGCTGCCGCCTCGCAGCGGAGCCGGGATATCGACGCGTTCTTTTCCGCGTACTGCGCGCTCGCCGTGGAGCTCGCGCAGGCGGTGCGCGAGCTGTCTGCACACGCCGCGAGCGCCCCTATCGAGCGCTGCCTGGCTTATTTGAGCGAGCACTTCAGCGATCCGCAGTTGACCCAGGAGGCCATGGCGCGGAAGCTGCACTTCTCCGCCGGGTACTTCGGGAACCTCTTTAAGCAGGCGCAGGGGGAATCCTTTGTGCGGTATCTGAACAGGCTGCGCATCAGCAAGGCGCAGGAGCTGCTGGCGGCCAGCGACCTCAGGGTCTACGAGGTCGCCGAGCAAACCGGGTTCGCGAACGTGAATTACTTCATCCGCGTCTTCAACCAGCACACGCAGATGTCCCCCAACCGCTACCGCATGCTGTACGCCGCGAGGAGAGATGAGAAATGAAGATGTCCATCAGCAGGAAGATGCTCGTCGGCATCGTCCTGCTCATCCTCTTTGAATCGGCCGTGGTAACCGTTTACTTTTCCGTGGATACGGCCAGGCAGGTGCGCAGGCGGACGGAGGACGGCATGCGCGAGGCGCTGATCTCTAACGCGCGCATGCTCAACGCCATCCTGGACGACATCGTGGACAGCGCGCAGCTCATGTGCGTAGACACCAAAATGCGCGATCTCCTGCAGGCGCTGCACGCACCGGGCGTGCGGGGACGCATGAACTGGGAGGACGGCATGCGCAAGATCGTGTTCAACTATTTCGGATCGGCCGTCAGCGACTACGACGCGTACATCTACGACATCAACATCTTCTCGGAAGACTTTGAATATTCCGATCAAAACGTCTTTGCGTATACCTGCGCGGACGTTCAGGGGACGGGCCTGACCGGCGCGCTGGAACGGCGGCCTTATTACGTCTGGGAGCCGACGACGGACGCGCGCGCGCACCTTACGGAGCGCATGAAGCGCTACGCGAAGGGGACGGATGCGCGAATCGACACCAAGGTCTTTCGCCTGATCAAGCGGATGAACATCTCGACGGTCGAGGGCGAGGCGATTCAAAAGCTCCCCCGGGAAATCCCACCCCCTTATCTGGTGGTCAGCATTTCGCCTGGGCTTCTGTACAACACCTTCTCGCCCGACGGCCTGACGCCGGGCAGCACGTACATGATCGTCACGAGCGAAGGGCGAATCGTGAGCGGAGAGGACATCGCAAAGAACGGCAGCTACCTGCAGGCGCCCTCCGTGATAAATGCGCTTTTGGAAGGGGAGGGCTACCGCTGCGGCATGTACGCGATCGACGGGGAAGAGGCGCTGGTGGGCATGCTTCCGGCGAACGTCAGCGACTGGTTCTATATCTGCGCCGTGCCCGAGGGGGACATCACGCACTCCGCGCGCGAGACGTTCGCGCTGTACATCCGTCTGCTCGCGCTCGTGTGCGCCGCGACGCTGATATTAAGCGCCTTCTTCATCCGCAAGACCCTGCGCCCGGTGCGGGAGCTGGCGCAGAGGGCGGCCCACATCGCCAACGCTCCGGAAAGCGCGCTCGGCCTCGACAGCCCGCGCGAGACAGACCGCATCATGACGGTAATCGAGAGCATGAACGAGCGAATCGAGCGGCTGGCGGAGAACAACGTCGAGCTGGAGCGGCGAGAGAAGGACGCCAACATCCTGATGCTGGAAATGCAGATCAACCCGCACTTCCTCTACAACTCGCTGAACAAGCTGCATATTCGCCTTTTGAGCGCGGGACAGGGCGAGATCGCGGAGCAGGTGATCGCGCTCTCGGGCGCGCTGCGCTATTCGGTGGATACGAAGGCGCATCTGGTCTACCTGTACAAGGACATCGAACAGCTGGGCCTCTACCTTGCGTCCGTCCAGAGCGAAAACGAGAACAGGTTCGCCGTGTACTACGACATCGACGAGCCGCTGTATGACGCCATCGTGCCGAAGATGCTCCTTCAGCCCTTCGTGGAAAATTCCATCCTTCACGGCTTCAGGGAGGCCGCTTTCGGATGCCTGATTCACATCGAAGGGACGCTGCAGGACGGGGACGTGCTGATCGTGGTCAGCGACAACGGCACGGGCATCCCGGAGGAGCGAAAGGAACTGCTGCTTTCGGGCGGAGGCGGCGGACACATCGGCTGTGCCAACGTACACAAGCGCATTCAGCTTCTTTTCGGGGAGAAGTATGGCGTGTCGGTTCTGCCCGCGCAAAGCGGCGCACGCATCGCGATCAGGCTGCCGTATCTCTTTGAAAAGTGAGTGGATTTGTGCATCGTTTTCGCAGATTGTGCGATTTACAGGTTGCTGCAAAACGTGTTATAAAATTTGTGAAGAATGCTTTGAATGGAGGCTGCGCTGTGGTGATTCAGACGAAACAGGCCCTCGGGTCCCGGACCCGCATGGAGCGGCTTAGGCGCTTTATGGCGCACAACTGGCAACTGTACATTCTATTGCTCCCGGCCTTTGTATGGCTGATCGTCTTTTGCTACGCGCCGATGTACGGCGTGACCATCGCCTTTAAGGATTACAAGGTGAAGCTCGGCATCACGGGGAGCCCCTGGGCGGGATTCAAGTACTTTGAACAGTTTTTCAGCACGAGCGTGGCGGTGAAGAGCATCCGCAATACGCTGCTGCTCAGCCTCTATTCGCTGCTCTTCGGCTTTCCGATCCCCATTCTTTTCGCGCTGATGCTGAACATGCTGCGCAGCGCGCGGTACAAAAAGTTCATTCAGACGCTGTCGTTTGCGCCCCACTTCATTTCGGTCGTTGTCGTCGTGTCGATGATGAACATCATGTTCGCTCCCTCCAACGGGTGGGTCAACAAGCTGATTACGTCCACGGGCGCGAAGGAAGTCCTGTTCATGACGCGCTCCGAGTATTTCCGGACGATGTACGTCGCGTCGGGCATATGGCAGGACATGGGATTCAACGCCATCGTCTACATCGCCGCCCTCGCCGGGGTGAGTCCGGAGCTGCACGAGGCGGCGATCGTGGACGGCGCCAGCAAGGTCAGGCGGCTGATCCACATCGACATCCCCTGTATCCTCCCGACGGTGACGATCATGTTCATCCTTTCGGTCGGCAACCTGTTTTCGGTCGGCTACGAAAAGGCCTACCTGATGCAGGGCGGGCTCAACACCGAGGTGAGCGAGATCATCTCCACCTACGTGTACAAGGTAGGCCTGCAAAGCGCGCAGTACTCCTTCTCGGCAGCGGTGGGCCTGTTCAATTCGGTCGTCAATCTCGTCTTGCTGCTCGCGGTCAACACGTTTGCGCGCAAGATGTCCGACGTCAGCCTGTTCTAAGAGCGGAGGTTTGAGTTTTATGCAAGGTCGGAAAAGCTCGCTGCAGCGCAGCACGCGCGGGGACAAGATCTTCGATGTGTTCAACGTGGCGCTCATGGCGGCCGTCGCGGTCGTGATCTTCTATCCGCTGTACTTTGTCGTCATCGCGTCGTTCACGACGCCCCGCGTGGTAAACCGCGGAGACTTCCTGCTGTACCCGGTTGAATTCTTCGCGGGCGGCTACAAGAAGACGTTCACCTATCCGCCGCTCTGGCGCGGCTACCTCAATTCGTTCATCTACACGGGCCTGGGAACCGCCTTCTCTCTGGTGACGACGCTCTCCGGCGGCTACGCCCTTTCCCGCGCCGACATGGGCGGACGGCGAAAGATCATGCTGCTCTTTTCCTTCACCATGTTTTTCAGCGGCGGCATGATTCCCTCGTATCTGCTGATGCGAAACCTCAAGATCTACGATTCGCTGTGGGTCATGGTGCTGCCGGGCGCGGTTTCCGTGTACAACCTGATCGTCTGCCGGACGTTCTTTGAAAGCACGCTGCCCAAGGAATTGCTGGAGGCCGCGAACATCGACGGATGCAGCGACTTCGGCTTCTTCTTCCGCGTGGCGCTGCCCCTCTCCGGCACCATCGCCGCGGTGCTGGCGCTCTTCTACGCCTCCGCCAAGTGGAATTCGTACTTCGACGCGCTGATCTACCTGATGGATGAGAAGAAGATGCCGCTGCAAATCGTGCTGCGAAACCTCCTGCTCATCGGGCAGACCAGCGAGATGGTCACCGGCGACGCGAAGGCGCTGGCAGAGCGCAAGAACATGGCGGATCAGCTCAAGTTCTGCGTCATCGTCGTCTCCGCCGCGCCGTTGATGGTGATCTATCCCTTCCTGCAAAAGTACTTTGCCAAAGGCGTGATGATCGGCGCCGTCAAGGGCTGAGCGACGGGATACAATGCAGGTTCGCCGGGGCGAGCGTCCGGCGTTACGGCGCGGCCGGCCGTGCGCGGGGCGTCTTTCCGAGGCGGAATGCGTTTATCAAATGAAAAAAGGAGAATGAGAAATGAAGAAGGTATTTGCCCTGTTCCTTTGCCTCGCGCTGAGCCTGAGCTCCGCGGCGCTGGCTACGGATTACCCGGATACGGTTCATTTGGACGGCACGCTGCCCGTGGTCGAGGAAGGCACGAACCTTGAGCCCATGACGATCATCAATACGACGCCTGAAAACCGCGTGGTGGACGCGAACGAGCTGGACCAGGCGGTCATCATGGGGAAGAATACGGGCATCGACCTTAATTGGGTCGGCATCCCCGAGGCGGGCTTCACGGAAAAGATCAACCTGATGCTCGCCAGCGGCGACCTGCCGGACATGATCTGGAAGGGCGTCAGCACCTCCGTCATCAGCCAGTACATGGGCCAGGACATCTTCCTGCCCACGGAGGAGCTCATCGCGCAGTACGCCCCCAACATCCAGAAGATTCTGGACGATCACCCCGAGTACAAGGCGCTGGCGACGTACCCGGACGGCCACATGTACGGCTTCCCCTACATCGAGGAGATGTACGGCCTGACGCTGACAAACGGCCCGATTCTGATCAACAAGACGTGGTTGGACAAGCTGGGCCTTGAAATGCCCACCACCTTGGACGAACTGAAGGACGTGCTGATCGCCTTCCGCGACGGCGGCGATCTGAACGGCAACGGCGTAGACGACGAAATCCCCTACGCCTGCAATTTCGTGATCGACGCGGACGGCTTTGACTCCAACAATACGCTGTTCGCGATGATGGGCTGCTTCGGGCAGAGCGTCTCCTATGGCTCCTACTATCCCTACTGCACGCTGGACGCGGACGGCAACGTGATCTTCGGCGTCCTGAGCGACGCGTTCAAGGACGTGCTGAAGTTTTACCGCGGCCTGCAGGAAGAGGGGCTGCTGGACATGGACGGCTTCTCCGGAGACGGTTCCTATGGGTACAAGCTGCGCGAGCAGGACGCGGTCATCGGCGTGTTCGGCTGCTGGTCCCCGGAGGGCGAGATCCCGATCGTCGAGGTGCGGGATCAGTACGAGCCGCTGCCGAGGCTGTCCGGCGAGAACGGAAAGATGGGCGTTCGCTGCAACCGGTCCGAGCTGTGGGGAACCAGCCACTCCATCCTGACCACCGAATGCAAGTACCCGGAGATCATGACCGCGCTGATGAACTACCTCAACGAACCGGAGATGGCCGTCACGACCAACTGGGGCACTGTGGGCTATTCCTACGTCCGCGACGAGGAAACGGGCATTCTGGGCTTCGACCTGAACGAAAAAGGCGACTTTAACGTGCCCGAGGGCTACGAGTCCTGGAACGACCTGCGCCAGAACAGCACCCCCGTGCAGGGCGGCGTCGCGGTGCTCAACGAGTACTACGGCACGGTCGCTGAATACACCTATGACGCGGTGGAGCTGCTCGCCGCGCAGCGCGCCAACGGCAAGGATGAGGTGCTGGCGGAGAACCGTTATTTGCCGCCGGTGCTGATGACCACCGAGGAACAGGCGCAGTACTCCCAGATCGAGCCGCAGATCAAGAATATCGTTCGCTCCTTCATGGTCAGCTCGATACTGGACGGCGGCATCGACGAGAACTGGGCTTCGTTTGAGCAGTCGCTGAACGACGCGGGCCTGCAGAAGATGCTCGGCCTGATCCAGTCCGCATACGACCGCTACCTGAACACCTACAACGCGCTGATCGCGGAATAAAAGAACCTCGCGCAGCGCATACAAAAAAGACCGGGGAAGAAATCCAGTTGGATTTCCTCCCCGGCCCTTTGCTGTAAAGCAGGTCTTACTTCGCGGCCTTCGCGGCTTCGATCAGGCCCTTGACATAGCCCAGGGTGTCGACCAGCGTGCAGCCGGAGACGGCGTCGACCATTTCCTCGGCGGTCTTGCCCTCGATCGCGGCCTCGAGCTCGGCGACCGTCTTGCCGGTCACGTAGTCTTCGATGGCGGCGTAGTTGACGTCCAGCGCGACGGTGGAACCGGCGGCAGCCATGTTCTCGCTGTACGCGGCGGCGTTCGCCTTCTTGGAAGCCAGCACCTTGCCCTCAGGATAGCTCTGGCCGAAGTCCTTGTCGCTGTTCGGAACGCCGACGCTCGTGTCGGCCGCCATGAACTGGAACTCGTCGATGTAGGCGTCCGCGATCTTATCGCCCTGCATCGCGACGGTCAGAACCGCGAAGCACTTCGTGCCGTGCGCGGCGTATTCGACCTGGCCGATCTTCACGGCGTCCTCCGCCAGGGCGAAGACCGGGATCATCATGCAGACGACGAGCAGCAGACTGAGAAACTTTTTCATGGGATTCATCCTCCTTATCGGGTTGCCTTCAAATGGCAAACCATCGACTGTGGACGATATTATAGCGTATTCTGAACGAAATTGCAAGAGAACATTGGGAGAAAATATGGATAAAATGTCAATTTGCTATTTGGATAAATTGAAAAAAGTGTAAATAAAGCAAGCCGAAGCCTTTAAATTTGATTGGAATGATTCTCATGTATTGGCTTTTTACGGAAAGCAAATGCGCGTTCACACAAAAGGCCGCGGAAGAGACAGCCTCTCCCGCGGCGATGTTTTGTCTTGTCTTCCACACGCGCGCCAGTTCGAACGGCGCGAATTATTTTTTCCGATTTACGGACGGCAGGCGGCGGCGCAGCACCTTGTCCGAGGCGACGGAGTAACCGAAGAAGCCTAAAACGCGCCCCAGCGCGTGATATTCGCCGTGGCTGTAGGCACAAAGGCGGGCGCGCTCCATCACCAGCTCGCCCTTTTCACCGAAGAGACGCTCCTGCACGTAGACCTCCACGATGCGGCAAAGGAACAGGTCGTGCGAACCGAGCTCCTGCACGCTTTCTACCCGGCAGGCCAGGCAGATGGGCGCTTCGGCGATGGCGGGCGCCTCCTCGAGCGCGGGCAGGCGAACGGGCGTTAAACCGCAGGCGGCAAACTTGTCCACGTCGCGCCCGCTCTTGACGCCGCAGAAATCCGTGGCCCTGCACAGCTCCTGCGAGACGAGATTTACGTAAAGACAGCGGCTCTGCATGAGCTGTTCGTGCGAAAAGCGGGACTTGCGCACGCTGATGGAAAGCATCGGCGGGTCGGAGCAGACCGTGCCTGCCCATGCGACCGTGATGATGTTGTCCTTGTCGTGCGGCGGCTTTGTGCCGCGGCAGGAAACCATCACGGCGGGCACGGGCGCGAGCAGCGTCGTCGCGCCGAGGGGCTTAAAGGCGGTCATTTCCGGCATCTTACACCTCGTAATCGGCGGCGCAGCTCTTCTCGCGCACCGCATGCATGTGCGCCTGCACGGGCAGGTGCACGGGATGCGTGCGGTAGGCGTCGAGCGCCTCGCGCGTTTCAAAGAGGGTCGTCAGGCAGATGTCGCACGAGCGCTCGGAACGGAGGAAGTCGACGCCTACCTCCAGATCCCGCATCCCCTCGATTTTTCCCTTCATCGAGCGGAGCTTGTCTGCGGTCAGCTGAATGTTTTCGGGGCTCTTGTCCTTGAGCCAGAACATGACGATGTGGCGTATCATGGAAAAACCTCCCTCAGTGATTGGCGCGGCGAAGCGCGGAGAATCCTCTTAAACTTCCGACGTCTTTTCGTAGACCAGGCGCATGGCCGCGACGGCTTGCGCTTCCATATAAAAGGTCAGGGTATACGAGCCGCCCCCGTCGGGCGCGTGAAAGATGAAGCTGACGGCCTCTTCAAAGGAAAAGTCGCCGTCCTCGGTGTTTTGCTCGCACGCGGCGCTGTCCTGCGGGAAGAGGGAAAGCACGGTGTCCCGCGATTCGCCGATTTGAATGCCGCGCACCGTGAGCAGCGGGAAACCGGGGGCGTCCCAATAGGCGGCGAAGAGCGAGGCCTCCATGCCGAGCACCTCGTCCGGCAGGTCGCTTGCGCCGGTGAGCCCCTTCAGAGGATCGAGCAGGCTGCCCGTGTCCCCCGTGAGAAGCTGCAGGATGCCGCCGGTGCAGTAGAGCACGAGCACCGTGCCTCCGTCCGCCTGAACCCACCAGCCGTAGCTTTCCGGGGCGTAGGAGGCGGCGAAGTCCGCTACGGTCTGCTCGGGGACGCTGAAGACGGCCTGCACGTCGTCCGGGCCAAAGGGAAGGGGTTCGTCGCACAGCGCCGCCGCGGGAAGAAGCGCCAGCACGAGCAGCATAGAGAGGAAGCGTTTCATCGCGCGCCCTCCCGCTCAGCGGACGGCGAGGCGCAACACCGCCTCGATCGCCGGGGTATCCAGTTCTACGAAATGGCCGGTGGTGCCGTTCGGCCCGCGGACGACCTTGGCCGCGAGCGCAGGGATGTCCTCTTCCCTGGCGCCGAGCTGCGCAAACGTCACAGGCATGCCGATCGAGGAGAAGAACGCCTCCATGCGGCGAATGCCCTCGAGCGCGGTGTCCTCTGGATTCCGATAGTCCATATCGCAGCCCCAGACGCGCACTGCGAACTGGGCAAAGCGCATCACGTCGTGCTGATAGACGTAGCGCATCCACGCGGGGAACGTGACCGCGAGGCCCGCGCCGTGCGCGCAGTCGTAGAGCGCGGAGAGCTCGTGCTCGATCTGATGGGAGGCCCAGTCCTGCTCGCGGCCCACGCCGACGCTGTTGTTGTGGGCGAGCATGCCCGCCCACATGATGTTGGCGCGCGCTTCATAGCTGTCCGGGTTTTGCATGACCTCGGGCGCGGTGCGCACGATGGTCTGCATCAGCGCCTCGGCCATGCGGTCGGTGAGGTCCACGTGCTCCGTGTTGGTGAAGTAGCGCTCCATGATGTGCGCCAGCATGTCCACGATGCCGCAGGCCGTCTGATAGGGCGGCAGGGTGTAGGTGAGCTCCGGGTTCATGACGGCAAACAGCGGGCGGTTCAGGTCGGTGGAGAGCCCGCGCTTGAGCATGCCGTCCTCCTGCGTGATGACGGAGGAATTGGAGCCCTCGGAACCCGCGGCCGGAATGGTCAGCACGACGCCGTGCTTGAGCACGGTCTTCGGCGCGGTCTTTCCGCAATAAAAGTCCCAGAAGTCGCCGTCGTAGGGGATGCCCAGGGCGATTGCCTTGGCCGTGTCGATGGCGCTGCCGCCGCCTACGGGCAGCACGAAGTCCACCCCTTCGCGGCGGCCCAGCTCGATGCCTTCATAGACGAGCCCGCTGCGCGGATTGGGGCGCACGCCGGAGATTTCGCAGTGGGGAAGGCCCGACGTGTCGAGCGAGGCGACGACGCGGTCGTACAGGCCGGAGCGCTTGACGGAGCCGCCGCCGTAGACGAGCAGCACGCGCGTGCCGCCCAGCTCGCGAATGAGGGAACCTACCTGGGTTTCCGTGCCCTTGCCGAAGACAAAGCGCGTGGGGGAATAAAACTCAAAACTCTGCATTGAGAAACCCTCCTGCCATTTGATATTTCCAACCTATATCATAGCGGCGCGGACACAAAATTGCAATGCTTTTTCGTCCGCGTCGGAAAGCCGAAAAACAGAGGATATAAAATAGGGAAAGAATGAAGCGCTTGTCTTTACGCTTTCGGTGTGTTATCCTTTCTTACATGGACGGAGCATGCGCGGGGGGCTTTAAGGAACCAGAAAAAATTTGAATTTCAGGAAAGAAAACGCATGAGCGCGCCGTCTATTGAGTAAGAACGAAACGGAAGCGAAAGCGCCGTTTGGAAAGACGCCGCGGGAAGCGGAATGGAGGGAAAGAAAATGAGTGAAAAAATGAGAAAGATGCTGGCGCTGGTGTGCGTGGCCGTGCTGATGACAGGCACCGCGACGCTGCCTGCCGTTGCGGACGAGGGCGGCGGGCTCACGGCGACGCCGGTTGAAGCGACCGATCCGACGTCCCCCGACGGCGGGGATGGAAAGACGGAGGCGGTGACGCCGACAGCGCCGATCAGCAGCGTGCAGATGCAGGTGATCGACGGCAACAACCTGCGGGTTTTTGGCGTTTGCGAAAAGGATCAGGCCGTGAACGTGACGCTGTGCGACGCCGACGGCGCTGCGATCGCCGGTACGTTCAACCCGCACAAAGTAACGCGCAATAGCACGGAAAAGGGAACGTTTGACACGACCTTTACCGGCCTGATCGACGGCACCTACCGCGTGAAGGTGTCATATGCGGTCAAGAACTCGTTTAAGGCGGTGGAAGCGCTGACGGCCGATGGGCAGATTTACGCCGTCACAATCGCCGCGTCCGGCAGCCAGGATAACGGTTCCTCGTCCACGGACGCCACGACCCAGCCGCCCGCCGGACAGGAGACATCGGCTCCGACCACGCCTGCCGTGACGGCGCCGACGACCGCGATTTCCGGAGTGCAGGCGTCGCTTTCCGGCACGAAGGACATCGCCGTGAGCGGCTTGGGCGAAGCGGGCCAGAAGGTGATCATTCAGGTCTATAAGGGCGACGAGGCCACAGACGTCAAACACACGAAAATCGTCGGCCAGGACGGCTCGTTCAGTACTAAATTTGACACCATGAACCCGAACGACTACCGCATCTGCGCGTATTACGAGGCCGCGCCGGATCAGAAGGCCTTCGCGGACGGCGTGGTGAGCGTCGGGAAGCAGAGCCAGGAGACGCATCCGGAGAACAACGGAACGTCGAATGGGGACGGCACGCTGCATACGCCGAGCAACGACAACTTGCCGATCGTTCCTTTTAATGCTACCGGAGGCGATGCGACACCGGACAACCTTCAGATTTCAGAGAAGACGGATTCTAGCGCCACTATTACCGGAACGGCGACGCCGAACTCTGATATTGAGATACTGGTTGATAACGATTTGAAAGAGAGTACGAAGTCCGACGCCGAAGGAAAATTTAGTTACACGATTAGCGGTCTGACGGCGGGAACATATACAGTCAGCGCCAGATATAAAGACCAAACGAGTACAAAGGATATTAGCCTGACGATCGATGCGCCACAGTCGACACTTCCTGATTCAGAGCTTACCATCACGAACATCGTGGGCGGAGAAGCCTGCGTGGTGATTTCGGGTAGTGCGAAAGAAGGAGTAGTCGCGTCGATCAAAGCTACGATCGCAGGTCAGGAATATTCCGGATTCACCGGGACAGCCGAAGCAGACGGCACATTCACCGTAAGCATCCCCGTGCCGGACGTGTCGGGAAGCGTTGAGGCAACCGCCCATGCCGAGGTTCAAAATTACGATATATTTAACTATAAAGATGCATCTATCCCGAGCACGACAATTGAAATCAAAGGAAAATCCATTGATTTAACGGTAAGCGCCAAATACGATCCTTTGACCGGCAAGACCACGATCAGCGGCGAAGGCAAAAAGGGCGCGGCCATCACGGTAAAGGTCGGTTCCTCCTCTTATGAAGGCCAGATCAACGCCACGGACGGCAAGTACACGCTGACGGAAGCCATTCCCGGCGAGGGCGACGACATGCTGGTGGTCGTCGCGTACAAGGATAATCCGTCGATCACTGCGGAGACCACAGTTTCTATCTCCAAACCCCCGGAAAAGGTCGACCTCAAGATCACCTCTGCCGTAGGCGGCGTTGCGCAGGCCGTCCTGACGGGCGAAGGCAAGCCGAACGCGGCGATCGAGACGACGATCGGCGGCGTGCCCGCGAAGGGCACGGTCGGCGCGGACGGCAAGTTCTCGCTGACGGCAAGCAACGTGCCCAAGGGGAATTACAAGGACATCACCGTCAAGTACACGGATGAGAACAACGGAAAATCCGCGACCTGGAAGGATCAAATCACGGTCACGGAACCCGTATCGGCCACGGACGTCACCATCACGAAGGTCACGCCGGAGGTCGGCAAGGTCACCATCATCGGTACCGCGAAGGCGGGCGAGCGCGTGGTTGCCTCTATGGTGACGCCGGACAACAAGACCGTCACGCGCGGCATCGCGGTCGACGCGAACGGCAGCTACACCATCGAGTTTGACGGACTGGTTTCCGGCACGTACAAGACCCTCGTGGTGCAGTACGTGAACGAGGGCGTCGGCAAGCAGGCCGCCTATCCGGGCGACATCGCCGTGCCCGCGCCCAGCGTGGAAAAGCCCAACCTGGCGGTCGACAAGATCTACACGGATACCCTGATCGTCGTCGGCAAGACCACGCCGAACCTGAAGGTTACGGTATCGACCTCCTACGGAAGCACCCAGTACACCTACAGCCAGAACTCCGGTTCGGACGGCGTCTTCCGCATTCCGCTGACGCGCACGCAGGGCGTGAACGCGGTCGTGCGCGTGACCGTGACCTATGGCAACAACGAAACGGTTTATAAGGATATGGTGGTCGAAAAGACGGCCCAGAAGCCGACCTACCTGACGCTGAGCCGCTACAAGGGCAGCCGCGGACAGGTGGTGCTCAACCTGCAGGAGCGTTTGAAGGACCTGGGTTACTCCGTGAACCTCACGGCAAAGTTTGATTATGCCACAGAGGAGGCCGTCCGCCAGTTCCAGCGCACCAACGGCCTGGACGTAGACGGCATCGCGGGCAAGAACACGCAGACGGTGCTTTACAGCGTCGCGGCGCGTCCGAACGGCTCCACCACCCCCGATCGTTACCCGGTGCTCGTGCGCGGGGATCGCGGCAGCGCGGTGAACCGCCTGCAGCAGCGCCTGAAGGACCTCGGTTACTACACCATTAAGGTCGACGGCATCTACGGCGTCGGCACGCAAAGCGCGGTGCGCGCGTTCCAGCGCGTGAACAACCTGACGCAGACCGGCACCGCCAACAGCTACACGCAGCAGGTGCTCTACAGCTCGGCGGCCATTCCGCTGAACGACTACACCTCCAACTACGTGTACCTGAGCCGCGGCAGCCGCGGCAGCGCGGTAACGCGTTTGCAGAGCCGCCTGGCGGCCCTGGGCTACTACTACGGCTCGCTCGACGGCATCTACGGCAGCGCGACGCAGACGGCTGTCCGTCGCTTCCAGTCCCGCAACGGCATCTCCGCGACGGGCGCGGCGGACGTGAACACGCAGACGGTGCTGTTCGGTTCCGGCGCGATCGCCAACGGCTCGAGCGGCGGCTCCAGCGTGGGCTATGTCTACATGCAGTACGGCAGCCGCGGTACGGCGGTGACCCGCCTGCAGCAGGCGCTGAAGGATAAGGGTTACCTCAAGGGCAAGGTCGACGGCATCTACGGCGACCAGACCTACGACGCGGTCAAGGCCTTCCAGCGCGCAAAGGGGCTGGTGGTCGACGGCATCGCGGGACGCAAGACGCAGAACGCCCTGTACGGAACGAATTACTAAAACACATGAGGGAGCCGCCCGGCGTGAAGCTGGGCGGCTCCTCTTTGCGTTTATCTCTATTTTCCGCCCGTCATCGCGATGCCCTCGATGAACTGGCGCTGAAAGATGAGGTAGAGCACGACCATGGGGGCCATGGCGAGCACCGAGCCCGCCATGAGCACGGGGAAATTGGTGGTGAACTGCCCGCGCAGCGTGGAGAGGCCCGAGGAGAGCGTCATGCGGTTGAGGTCGCTGTTGCAGATCAGCGGCCACATCAGGTCGCCGTAAGCGAACACGGCCGTAAAGACGGCGAGCGCCGCGAGCGCAGAGCTCACGAGGGGCAGCGCGATCTGCAGGAAGATACGGCCCTGGCTGCACCCGTCGATCTTCGCCGCTTCGATGATCTCGTCGGGCACGCCCATGAACGCCTGACGGAGAAAGAAGGTTCCGAAGGCGCTCACGAGGCCGGGGAAGACCAGCGCGAAGATGGTGTTCGTAAGCCGCAGGTTCGCGAGCATCTGATACTGCGGGATGATGAAGATCTGCGTGGGGAGCATCAGCTGCGTGACGACGACGGCGAAGAAAAGCCCACGGAAGCGAAACGGAATCTTCGCGAAGGCGTACCCCGCCATGGAGCTGAACACGACCGCGCAGACGATGCGCCAGAAGATCATCAGCGCCGTGTTCAGGTAAAGGTTCGTGAAGGGCAGCAGCGAAAGCGCGCGGCTGTAGTTTTGCAGGATCAGTGCGTCCGGCAGGAGCGTCGGCGGAATGCGCATGCTCTCCTCCACGGTCTTCAGGCTGGTCAGCACCATCCAGACAAAGGGAACGATCATCACCGCCGCGCCGAGCAGCAGAAAAAGGTAGACGAGCAGGCGGCCGCGCCGCCGCGTCTGGGCAAACGAAGACATAAGACCTCCCTTCCTCAGGGGCGCTGCCCCCGAAACCCCGGTTTAGGTGTGCCGCCCCCGAAGATTCCCGGCTTTCGCTCACGTGCGGCGGCGGACAGGCATCCCCCTTACGACTCGTAGTGCACCCAGCGCTGCTGGCTGGTGAACTGAAAGAGCGTCGTAACGCCGATGAGCAGCACCGTCCATACCACGACCGCCGAACCGAAGCCCTTGTCGCCCGCGATGAACGACTCGCGGTAGAACAGGTACATGAGCGACTGCGCATAGGGCAGGGCGGGGTTGGACTGCTCCACGATCATGTAGATCAGGTCGTACACCTTGAGCGAGGACATCACGCGCAGGATGACGACGAAGAACAGCGTGGGCGAGATGAGCGGGAGCGTGATGCGGAAGAAGCGCTGCAGCGGCGTCGCGCCGTCCAGCTCCGCGGCCTCGTAATACGTCGGGGAGATCGACTGGATGCCCGAAAGCAGCAGCACCGCGTCGTAGCCGACGGCACTCCAGATGGCGACGATCGCGCAGGAAATCAGCACGAGCGCCGGGTCCGTGATCCAGCGCACCGACAGCCCCAGCAGACCGTTGACGACGCCGTAGCGCGCGTTGAGCATCCATTTCCACACCAGAGCGACCGCCGCCGGCGGCACCACCATCGGCAGAAAGTAAATCGCCCGAAAGGCGGCGCGCCCGCGCACGCCCTGATTGAGCAGCACCGCCACCAGCAGCGAGAGAAACACGCCGACGGGCACCGTCAGCAGGCAGAAGTAGAGGGTGTTCCACGTCGCGCGCCAGAACTCCGAGCTGCCGAACATGCGGGTGTAGTTTTCAAGCCCGCTGAACGCATAGCTTCCGAAGGCCTGTGTGCGCGAAAAGCTGAGGATCAGCGTCTCGATGAAGGGATAGACGTTGAGAATGAGGAGCCCGAGCACCGTGGGCGCGGTCAGCAGGTAGCCCCAGCCCGCATCGCGCGTTCGGGTTGCCCCCGCGCCCCGAACGGGGCTTTGCCGTTTTGCGCGCATCGTACTCCTCCTAACGGTTGCTCAGTTCGTCCACGGTGCGCTGCATCGACTCCAGCGCGGCGTCCAGCGTCGTCTCGCCTGCGTAGACGCGCAGCATTTCATCGCTCACGCGCGTCTTCCAGGCCGGGCGCGAGGCGTTGTTCGGGCTCTGCACGCTGTAATCGAACATCGAAAGGCACGCCGCCGCGTTGAGCTTGTAGTCAAACTGGTCGAACACGCCGAGCCACGTGCTCTCAAGGCCGTTGTAGGCAGGGATCGCCGCGCCCTTTTCGCCCTGAATGCGCTGGGCTTCCTCCGTGCCAAGGAACTTGAGAAAATCCTTGGCTGCCGCGAGGTTTTTGCCCTTGGCGCCTGTGGCGTAGGTCAGGCCGTTGGAAATCGTCGCCCGTCCGTCGCCGGACATCGGGTCCGGGCACGCGGGCAGCACCGCCACGTCCCACTTGCCGTGCATGGAGGGATAGTCCTCCATCTTCGAGCGGAGCCCCCAGCTTCCTTCGAAGTACATCGCCGCTTCGCCCGAGAAGAAGGAGGTCGACGGCTCCGTCTCGGCAAAGTAGGTCTGGTCCGGGCACCAGTCGGTGTCCTGGAGGCCCACGTAGAAGGCGATGGCTTTCTTGGTGGCGGGCTGCGTATAGCCCGCCGTCTTCTTGTCGGGGGAAAGGATGTAGCCGCCCGCCTGATAGACGTAGGACCAGTAGCCTAAGTGCTCGTCGTTGTTGGCGAGGTAGCCGTACTTGCCCGTCGCGTCGTGAATCGCCTGCGAGGCGCTGACGAGGTCGTTCCAGGTCCAGCCCTCGTCCGGATAGGAGACGCCCGCCGCGTCGAAGAGCTCGCGGCTGTAAATCAGGCAGATCGTGTCCTTGTCCTTGGGCACGCCATAGATCTTGCCGTCCGAGCCGCGCGCGTTTTGCAGCAGGCCCTCCGGAAAGTGCTTTTCGTAAAAGCCCGTCTCCTCATCCACGTACAGGTCGGTCAGGTCCGCGAGGATGCCGCCGTCCGCGTACTTGAGGATCTCGTCCGTGTGCATCCAGAAGATGTCCGGGAGCGAACCACCGGTCGCGGCGGCCTCGAGCTTCGTCCAGTATTCCGCCCAGCTGGTGACCTGCACGTCGATCTGCACGTTGGGGTTCTTCTGCGTGTAGGCAGCGGCCATGGCCTCCATCGCGGACTTCTGCGTGTTGTCCCAGATCTGGAACGTCAGCTTCGTCTGCCCTGCATTCCCCGCGTTGTTGGAGGCGCAGCCGGTAACCACCCAGCAAAGCGCGAGCGCAAAAAGGGCGCATGCCGCCCGTTTGACCGTCTTCATCTTCGTATCCTCCTCGCTTTTGTCGAAGACAGTTTTCCAAGGCGCGCGGGATTGTATGCATTGACAACGCGCGGGGAAGAGAATATAATGATTCGGTTTGAAATTCAAAATAGTGGAGGCAACGATATGAAGCGAAAGAGCAGGCGCATTTTGACGGGCGCGGCGGCGCTGGCGGCGGCGCTGATCGCCGCGCTTTTCTTCGTGGGTAATTACTTTGTGAATTACGCGCTCTCCCCGGCAGGCGACGGCGGCAACAGAGAGGCGGCGCTGGAGGTCGCGCCCGCACCGGGCAGCGTAGAGGAGACGATCGCGCGGAACGACGCTTCGCAGGAGGCGCTTACAGATGCGTGGCTCGCGCAGGCACCGTCGGAGCGCGTGCAGGTGACGAGCGAGGACGGCCTCACGCTCGTGGGCACGCTGTACCCGCAGGAGGGGCACCGCTACGCGATCCTTACGCACGGCTACAGGGGCGGTTGGGAGGGCATGCTGCCCTACGCGCAGCGCTACGCCGCCGCGGGCTACCAGCCGCTTCTTCCCAGCATGCGCGCGCACGGCGAGAGCGAGGGCGACTTCATCGGCATGGGCTGGCCGGACAGGCGGGACGTGCTGCGCTGGATCGACCTGATCCTCGCGCGCGATCCGCAGGCGCAGATCGTGCTGCACGGCGTTTCGATGGGTGCGGCGACGGTCATGATGACCTCGGGCGAGCAGCTGCCGGGGAACGTGCGCGCGATCGTGGAGGACTGCGGCTACACCTCGGTGTGGGACATTTTTGCCTCCGAGCTCAAGGTGCGTTTTTCGCTTCCGACCTTCCCGGCGCTGGACGCTGCGAACCTCGTCGCGCGCATGCGCGCGGGATACGACTTTAAGGAAGCGTCCGCGCTCCGCCAGGTGGCGGCCTCGAAGACGCCCATGCTCTTCATCCACGGCGACCGCGACGACTTCGTGCCGGTGAGCATGGTCTACCCGCTGTACGAGGCCTGCAATGCGGAAAAGGAGCTGTTCATCGTGGAGGGCGCGGGGCACGGCGGCGCACGCAGCGTTTCGGGCGATGCGTATTGGGAAAAGGTTTTCTCCTTTATTTCCCGCTACGTGGAATGACGGGCTGCCCTTGCGGCGGATACGAAAATAAGGTATAATAAACGGCGAGTGAAACCGCCGTTTTTTTCATCTTTCAGGATTGCAGGCTCGGCCGCGCGCGATGCCGCCCAGTGCGGAAGCGGCTGCTTCGAGAAGGTGCGGGCACTGCCCGTTTTTTCATACATTTGTAATACCTTTTTCATGAAAGGATTGGATGAAACCGGGGGCATTTTCCGTCTTATGAATGAGCAAAGGAGTTGGGGCTCTTGAGCGAGAGCGCGCAGACGTTTGACCGCGTCGAGCAGCTGGAACGCCTTTACTCGCTGTACGCAGATGACGTGCTCCGGGTTTGTTATTTTTACCTGGGGGACCGCCAGCGCGCGGAGGACGTCTGTCAGGACGTATTCGTGCGCTTGCTTACGAAAGGGCCGGACATCCAGGAGGGCCACGAAAAAGCCTGGCTGCTCAAGGTCGCGCTCAATCGATGCCGTGATCTGTGGCGCGCCGCGTGGGTAAAAAGGGTCGTACTCGGCTCGCCAATGGAGTGTATTCCCGGGCCGGATTCCATCGCGGAAAGCGAGCAGAAATCGGAGCTGATGGAGGCTATACATAAGCTTTCACCGGCGTTCAGAGAGGTCATTCTGCTGCACTACTATCAGGGCTTTGGCATTGCGGAGATTTCCGCGATGCTCGATTTGCCGGAGGGGACGATTTCCAGCCGGCTGAGCCGCGCAAGAAAGAAACTTGAAACCCTTTTGAAAGGAGGCGACCCCCGGTGAATAGGCTGGAACAATTACCGGATATAGCGAACGAAATGCTAGGCGGCCTGCATGCCGGGAACGCGCTGAAAGAGCGCGTCTACATCGCCGCAAAAGAACAAACCACCCGTCGTGCATGGTGGATGCGGCCGGCTATCCGCATCGGCGTACCGGCTATGGCCTGCGCGCTGGTGCTGGCGGTGGGGGCGGCGCGCCTGCTCGGCGGGACGAACGGCATACGCACCGGTCTGCCGGCTCAGGTGAACACCGGCAAGATGGGCGCGAGCCTGCCCGATGGCGTAGGGGAAAGCTATCTCGTGGGCAACGCGGACCTGCCCGCGGGCAGCATTCAGCTCAGCAACGCGGACGCGCCGAAGTACAAGTCCATCCTCGCCAGCGGCGAGGGCGGCAATTTCCCGCTCGTAGGCGTGAGCGGCCGTGCCTACCGCATGGTCTCGACGCCGAAGAGCCTGAAGGAATCGCGGTTGGGCGAGCAGGTCGGTACCGTCGGCCTGAACACCAGTGAACCGTCCATGGCCTCCGGGTCCGACTGGTCTGCGGCGTTGTCCAACGCGGCGGACGAGGGCGCGGCGGTGTACGCGATCTCCGGCGTTTCGCAGAAGACCGCGGTAGCGGCCGAGGTGGACGGTCAAATGCGCGTGTTCCAGCGCGTATCCTATGCCGGCTATGGCGTCGGCGGGGATTCTCTGGAGAGCACGCTGGACGTGCGCGGCAAGGTTTCGAGCCTGACGCTCTCGGGCGTGGGCAAGATCGAGGACAGCGGCAAGGCGAACGACCTTGTCGCCGTGCTGCTGGACAATGCGACCTCCTACAGCGACGATTTCTCCAGCTCCAAGCAGAGCCTGCTGATCGCCTTGGACAACGGGCTGACGCTTCAGATGAACGTTTCCGGCGAGGTGCTTTATGGATGCGGCGGCTGGAGCTGCCCGGAATTCTTTGAAGCGTTCCAGGAAGCGCTGTAACACAGAACAGAGAGAGCCGCTTTCGCGACAACTGCGAAGGCGGCCTTTCGTTTAAGCTTTATGGAGGGAAACCATGTACAAAAGAAGTATTTTGACGGTGGCGCTGGCATTTGTGATCTTCTTGTCCGGGAGCTTAAACGCGCTGGCGGAAGCGTATGGCGTCGTCACGTCGAAGGGGCTTAGCCTGCGCGCACTGCCCACGACCGATTCTCAGCAGCTGGGCACATACAGTACAGGCACGGCGGTGGAGCTGCGCGGGTATGTAGACGGCTGGTACTGGGTGCGCGTCGGGGACGGTACGGGCTACATGAGTGCGCAGTACGTAAGCCGCGCGACGCCGGGCTACGTGGACAACCGAGGTAAGTACGTCAACCTGCGCGCGGAACCATCGTATCGCGCCCCGGTGCTGATGCAGGCGCAAAGCTTTACGCCGTTGGCGGTGCTTGGACGATCCGGCGCGTTTTACCGCGTCGTGGTCTCCGGGCATATCGGGTATATGGATGCAAAACTCGTTCAGACGGAGGATGCCGAACTTGAGACGGATGCCGAACTGTATCAATGGATCGTCGGTTCGGATGCCGTCGTGCAGCAGGTGGGAAGGACGGAGGCGGACGTCGAATACGACGAGCATCTTTCTTTGAACGTTCAATATCCGCGCACAGATTGCGCCGTTCTGGACGACGCGCTGAAGCGGTTTGTGCGGGAAAAGGAACGCGAGGCGCGGGATATGCTTGGCGCTGTCGGCGTGGACGGGGACGAGGCGGAGGTCGAATTATCGCTCAGCTACGATGCTTACCGTATCGGCGAGCGGTATGCCACCGTGATGGAGAACGGCTTTTTGATGAGCAGCTTTATGGCGCATCAGGAGGATTTGGCGCTTGTTGTGACCGCGGATTTGCAGACGGGAAAGCTGTTGACGGCCGACGACATCCTGACCGAAGCGGGGAAGGATGTTGCGCTGAAGCTCTTGACGGACCGTCTTTCCCAGGTATACGGGGCGATGGACGACGCGCAGGCGGACGAAAGCTGGCTGTCAAACTGCGCGCTTTTGCCCAGCGGCGTGGCGGTGGTTTTCGTACGGGGAGATCTTCTGCCCAGCGCGCTGGGGACGTTGCGCGTGATTCTTCCGTACGCGGAGCTCGGCGCGGCAGGCGCACTTTCGCCGGAGCTTGATATTGCCCAGGTGCAGGAAATCAAATCGGATGTGAGCGATTACGACGTTACGCAGGAGCAGACGCGGCCCGTCCAAACGCAGGCGCCGGCGGAAACGGCAGTGCGCCGGATCGATCCTGACAAGCCCATGATCGCCCTCACCTTTGACGACGGGCCGAGCGAGGTGACGCCGCGTATCCTCGCGGCGCTCGACGAGGTGGACGGCAGGGCGACATTCTGCGTCGTCGGCAATCGCGTAGCCAATTATGAGGACGTCGTTCTTCAGGTCGCGCAGCAGGGGAGTGAAATCGCCTGCCATACCTGGAGCCATAAAAAGCTGACGACGCTGTCACAGGAGGGGATTGCCCGCGAGCTGGAGCGAACCATCGCGGCGGTAGGCAAGGTTGCGAACGCGCCTGTCCGCGTGTTGCGTCCGCCGTATGGTTCCGTCAACAAGGACGTGCGCGCAGTCACGCGTTCGATGAACATGCTCATCGCTTCATGGTCGGTCGATACGCTCGATTGGTCGACGCGAAACGAGGAAAAAACCTATCGGGCGATCATGAAAGGGGCGAAAAACGGATCGATCATCCTCTGCCACGACGTGTACGAGACGACGGCTGCTGCCGTGGAGCGGGCGATTCCGGAGCTGAGCGCGCAGGGATACCAGTTCGTGACGTTCTCCGAGCTCATGTCCTTTCATAAGAATGGCGTAAAGGCGGGATCGGTGTACAGCCATCTGGCGCCGGAAAATATCGAACGGTAAGGATGACCAAAAAACGCGTTGCTTTTAGCGGAAAATTCCATTACAATGGGAGAATGAGGGAAGAAGGACTGCGTCAGCGCGGACACGCTGAGCAGAAGGGAGAACTATGAAGCGGAAGATCAGAAGCAGGCTGAGTGCAATCATCCTGGCGGCAATGGTGGTTTCGCTCGTGCTCAATTACTTCCTTCAAATCGGCGGGGCCCGGCGGGGAATGCGCTCGACTTCGAACGAGCTTTTCTGGCAGATCGGACAAATTCTCAGGCAGAACGAGGAAGATGCGGCGAAGACGCAGGAGGAGTTTATGCAAAACTGCCTCATTCGCGCGAAGGCAGCCGCTTACATCGTGCAGCATCGGCCAGAAATCATCGGAGATCTGCCGGAGATGCAGAAGGTCGCGGACCTTTTGCAGATCGACGAATTCCATCTCTTCGATGCAGAGGGAAACCTGTATGCGGGTTCGCAGCCCAAGTACTACGGCATGAATTTCAACTCCGGCGAACAGATGCAGTTCTTTTTGCCCATGCTTGAGGACAGGTCGCTTGAGCTGTGCCAGGAAATCACGCCCAATACAGCGGAGCAGAAGCTGATGCAGTACGCCGCCGTCTGGCGAGAGGACGGCAAGGAAATCGTGCAGATCGGCATGGAGCCCAGACGCGTGCTGGAATCCATGAGCCGCAACGAGCTTTCCTATATCTTTTCCCTCCTTACGGCGGACAAGGGCGCGGTAATCTTTGCAGTCGATCCGGCAAGTTTTGAGGTGCTCGGCTCGACGAACCCGGACTTCATCCATAAGACCGTGCGCGAAATCGGGCTGAGCGAGGAAAAGGTAACTTCGGGCGAGGAAGGCCTGCGCGCGGTGGTGATGGGGGACAAGAGCTATTGCGTGTTCGCCCCGATGGGCTCGGTCATCCTGGGCCGTATCTGCTCGGAGGAAAGCCTCTATCAGGACGTCTATAAGAACAGCCTGATGCTGGGGCTCTATCTCCTGCTTATCGCCCTCGTCATGATCGGTTCCATTTCCACCTTTCTCGATCATTACATCGTAAGCGGCATCTCCGCGGTCAACGAAAAGCTGCAGGTCATCACGGAGGGCGACCTGGATACGCGCATAGACGTGCAGACGACGCCTGAATTTGCGAAGCTGAGCACGCAGATCAATCGGATGATTGGAAGCCTGCTCGATACGACCAACAAGATGTCTACGGTTCTTGAAATTGCGAGCATCCCCGTAGGCGTGTACGAGTACAGGCCGGGCATGAGGCGCGTGATGGCGACCCGCAGAAGCGCCGAAATCCTCGGGCTTTACGGCGAGGAAGCGGAGCGCGTGCTGAGCGATCAGGAACGCTTTGAGCGGATGCTGCAGGAGATACGCAGGCATCCTGTGGAGCCGGAGCGTGGAATCTATCGGCTGCCGGGCGATCAGGAGCGCTTCATCCGAATGGAATCCATCCCGTACGAACACTATGTTCTGGGGATCGTCATGGACGTGACGGACGATATGCTGGAGCGCCGGCGCATTGAACGTGAGCGGGACATCGACTTGCTGACCGACCTGTACAACCGCCGCGCGCTATGCCGCTTTATGGAAGAGCGCCTCGGGCCGGAAAACTACCTGGAGCAGGCGGTCTTTGTGATTGCGGACGCGGACCGGTTGAAGCAAGTAAACGATCGCTACGGACATGAAAATGGAGATCGGTATCTGCGGGGGCTTGCGGATATTCTCCGCGAGCAGAAGGCATCGCACAAGGTGGCGGCACGCCTGGGCGGCGACGAATTCGCGCTGCTGATCTACGGCTGCGAATCCCGAATCGAGCTGGAAGCGTACATTCGCGGGCTTGGCGAGGCCTCCGGTGTGCACGAGGTGGAATTGAGCAACGGGGAGCGCATCCCGGTTTGCTTCTCCATCGGTTATGCTTTTTACCCCGAGGAAGGGGCAAACTACGACGAGCTGCTGCAAACCGCGGACCGGCGCATGTACGAAAATAAAAAGGCGAAGCAATAAAAAAGGCCGCCGCGATTTCGCGGCGGCCAAACCTTTGCCGCGCTTAAAGAGGCAGGTCGCGCTTTTGAAACAGGACGGCGGCCGCGGCGTACAGCGCGGCCGCGATGAGCGCGAGGACGAGGCTGCCGCCCATTGCGGGCAGTCCGCGCGCGACGATGGCGCGCGGATCGAAGAGCGAGAAGACGGTGAAGTAGCGCAGGAATTTTGCGCCGCCGCCCATGTTGGCGACCATTTGCAGCACGAACATGGCCACCGGGACGCCCGCGCCGAAGGCGACGGAAAGCCGCGTCTCGTCAAACGCGCAGGAAGCGAGAAAGCACATGGAACCAAGACAGAGGTGCAGGCAGAGCGCGCCCAGGTTGAGCAGCAGAAAGGCTTTCACGTTCAGCTCGCCGGGGAAGACGGCGGCGGAGACGCCTACGCCCAGAGCCGCCGCATAGGCGATCAGGAAGACGATGGATGTAAGCAGGACGCATAGCTGCGTGCGCACGACGCATCCGCGCGCGTGGGGCGCGGCCAGCAGATAGGCCATGGAGCCGCGGTCCACCAGCCGCGAGACGAGACGCACGGCGATGAGGATGGAGGAAATCATCGGAAAGATGGGGATCACGAACCCGTACAGGTAGGAAGCCATGAAGCCGGCGAGCGACCCGCCCGCGGCGGTCATGCCGACCATTGCCATCAGCTGCGGCATGGCGGTGGAGAGCAGATCGAGCGCGGCGCCAAACTTGGGATCGAACATGGTGATGATGACGGTCACGTACAGCGTGAGCACGGCCATGACGACGAGGACGATCTTGTAACACGAGCGCAGCCCCTGCCGGTAAAGCGGTAAGCTCATCCCTTGACGCCTCCCTTCATTTCCTCTCCATAGTAGTGCAGAAATACGTCCTCCAGACTTTGCCGGACGGAATCGAGGCCGGTCACCGTATGGCGGGACAGCGCCAGGGTGAAGGGGCGCAGGTCCTCCCCGACGGAGACGGTGACGTGCGCGCCGTCGCGGCGCAGCACGGTAATCGGCTCCTTACAGAAGGCTTCAGCCTCTGCCGCGCCGGACAGGCGCACGACGTATTGACGGCGGCGCCTGCTCTTGATGGCGTCGATGCCGTCGACCGCGGCGAGCCGTCCCGCGCGCAGAATGCCGACGCGTGAACAGGTGCGCTCTACCTCTTCAAACATGTGAGAGGACATCAGGATCGTCTTGCCGCGGGCGCGCTCCTCTTCGATCAGATCGATAAAGCGGCCCTGCATCAGCGGATCCAGGCCGCTCGTCGGTTCGTCGAGCAGCAGGACGTCCGGATCGTGCATGAAGGCGCAGACGATGCCGACCTTCTGCTTCATGCCCTTGCTCATCTTGCGGATGCGGCCGCTGGGATCGAGGTCGAAGCGGTCGAGCAGCGCGTCGATGCGCCCCTTCGGCACGCCGCCGCGATATGCGGCGAGGAAGCGAATGAATTCCAGGCCGCGCATTTCGTCCATTAAGGCGATTTCGCCGGGGATGTAGCCCAGTGTACGCTGAATTTTTGCTGCATCCCGCGAGCAGTCCAGACCGCCGATTCGGCAAAGTCCCTGTCCGGGGCGAATGAAGCCCATCAGCATGCGGAGCGTCGTCGTCTTGCCCGCGCCGTTGGGCCCCAGGAAGCCGAATGCCTCGCCCTCGGGAATGACCAGAGAGAGGTCAAAGACGCCCTTGCCGCCGCCGTAATCCTTTGTCAGATGCTCAAGAGAGATCATGATATTCCTCCTTATAAAAGCTGCGCTTCAGCAGCCTGAGCGTCTCGTCGAACCCTTCCACCAGATGGTCTGGGTCAGCGAGGGCGCCCTCGCGCCGCCGCATCAGCAAAAACCCCTCCGCGCAGTAGACGAGCGTACGCAGGGCCTGCGCCGGGTCGACGCCCTCGCGGAATTTCGTCTCGTCGATGCGGGGAAGCAGCGCGTCTACGCTGCGGGTGGTCCACGACAGGCGCAAGGGCTGCACTACATCCGCCACGTCCTCGTCCTCTTCGTAGTAGGCGCGCATGATAAAGGCGTACACGTGCGGATAGCGCTTCATGATGCCGACCTTCGCATGCTCGCATTGCAGCGTGATGGCGAAAAAGTCCATCTTTCCTTCGGGAATAGCGCGATTTGCGGCCTGAGCGATAAAACGCAGGCAGTAATCGAACGCGTACTGGTAGAGGCCTCGCTTATTTCCGAAGTAATGAAAGAGCAGCCCCTTGGAAATCCCCGCGTAAGCGGCGATGTCGTCCGTGACCGCGTGGCGGTAATCCGCCCCGCCGAACACACGGATGGCGGCGTTCACGATCCGGGATTGCTTCTCCTGCGGCAGTGAAAAAAATTTTGGATTCATGGAAGCCTCCCTTGCGCCCCATTGACCTGCCGGTCGTTATCTGTTATTATAGCGCGTTGACCGAATGCGACAAGGGGTTTTTGAAAAAGAGGGGGAAAGTGCTCCTTTGCCCGGACGGACCCCTCGCCCTGATCGGCTTCGGCGGTGCCTGCGACGCGCGGCCTGGTATGACCATGCGGCGGCCTTGGCGCGGAACGGATGCTCGACCGGTTCGGGACGGTCCCCCCGCTTGCGCGGCTGCGGACGCTGATTGCGCAAGCGTCAGCAAGCGGAGGATGCGCTGAAAAGGGCAAAGGGCTGGAAAGGGGTTGTCAGGAATCGAGCGCTATGATAAGATGCAATTATCAGATGATCGACAAAGTCGCGTCATGTAAAAGGGGATGTATGGGGGCCATGAAGACGATCGCGACCATCCACACGGACTTCCCGGAGAAATTCGGCATTCCGCGCCAAAGCGGCCTGGTTGGAGCGCTCCGGGGGGAGATCGTCTTTGAACCGGAATACCGTAATTTGGAGGCGGTGCGAGGGCTCGAGGGATTTTCGCACATTTGGCTGATTTGGCGCTTTTCGCGCGCTCAGCGGGACGGATGGTCCGCGACGGTGCGCCCGCCCAGGCTCGGCGGCAACGTGCGCGTGGGCGTGTTCGCGACGCGCTCGCCCTTTCGTCCTAACGCCATCGGGCTTTCCTCTGTGCGCCTGGAGCAGGTCGAGGCCGACCCGGTACGCGGGCCGGTTCTGGTTGTGGCGGGGGCGGACCTCATGGACGGTACGCCGATCCTGGACATCAAGCCGTACCTGCCGTACACCGACAGCCACCCGGAAGCCTCGTCCGGCTTTGCCGCGCAGGCCGAAGGCTACGCGCTGGAGGTGGATTTCCCGCGGGCGCTACTCGACCGGATTCCCGCGGCGCAGCGCGACGCGCTGATGGGCGTGCTCTCGCAGGACCCGAGGCCGTCGTATCAGGACGATCCGGGGAGGATTTACGGCGTCGCCTTTGCGGGCTTCAACGTGCGCTTTACCGTGTCAGGGCGGTGTCTGAGCGTGTGCGGGGTAGAAGGTCTGGACGGGCGGTAGGATAGCGATGTCTTTCATGTAAGCAGCGGGGAGTGGAAACGGGATCATGACGGAAAATAAGAGGGAGACCTTTTTTAAGAGAGCTTCATTTGCATTCATCGTACTTTTTTCTTTCTTTGCGATGGTCTACGCGCTTCTTACGCCGACAGGGCCGGTTGGCGAGAGCGAAGACTACATGATCACGACAATAGCGCTTCAAAATCGCATGTCTATCTTCATTACGCAGGAAGACATCGAGCAGTCGTGGACGGATTATCCGGAATACGCGGGATATTTTTATCAGGACCGTACGCTCTTCACGACGAAGGACGGCCAGATGATATCCGCTTACTTCCCGACGTATTCCCTCGCGGCGCTGCCGATGAAGATCGCCTTAAAGCGGCTGTATCTGAACCAGAGCTACGCATTCGCCCTCACAAACGTCCTATGTTATATCATCGCGATGGCGGTGGTTTATAAGTGCCTGAGGCGTCCTGCCTGGCAAGTTTTTGTGACGCTGCTCTTCGTGGCGCTGAACCCGGCGTTTTACTATCTGACCTGGCCGGAGAGCGAAGTATTCATCTATGCCTTTGTCGTCATGTCGCTCGTGTTCTTTTCAAACCGGCAATATAAACGGGCGGCGCTTTTTGTCTCCATCGCGGGAACGCTGAACGTCTGCATCATGGGCTACGGCGCGGTCATCATACTCGCCTATGCAATGGACAAGTACGAGCGCCCAACCCGGTCGTTGGGAAGAAACCTGCTCTTTTCAATTCGTAAAAATGCAGGTGACTGCGCGCTGCTGGTGCTTTGCTTTATCCCTTCGGTCGTGCCCGTGGCGCTCAATTACGCGCTCTTTGGCGGCCCGGTATCCATGATGTATACCGTGGACATGCGGGACTACTGGGGGCGTTTTGCAGCGTATCTGTTTGATCTGAATTTGGGACTCGCGGGCTACTTCCCGGTTCTCCTGCTGCTCATGGCGCTGCTTACGATCTGGGCGGCCCTCAAGCGGCAGGCGCAGACGCCCCTGCTATTTGCGGGCTTTTTGCTGACGGTGGCGTGGTATTCGATTACCTACCATATCAACTGCGGAATGATCGCCATCTCGCGATATGGAGCCTGGACCTCACCCCTCGTCTTTTTCTGCATACTGGCCGCCCTTCCGCTGTTGAGCAGCCGCAGGGCGCGAACGGCGATTTCCTGCGCGCTTGTCTTGAGCACGTGCGTGACGGCCGTGCTTACGGCGGCGAATCGCTCTACGGGGTGGCTCACCATGGGCCGGCCCGCGAGCGCGGTTTTGACGAAGGCGCCAGCGCTGTACAACCCGCTTTACACGACGTTCATCACCCGCGTTTCGGGGGAATTTTGTACCTACACGTATGAGCGGCCGACCGCATTCGTGACGAATCGCGGTTACGTAACCAAGGTGCTCGCCAACGCGGACACGGCGCAAGAGGCCGAACGAATGCTTGCGAGCGCTACCCAGGAGGGGCAACAAAAGCTTGACGGAGCGATAGAACGCTTGAAGTCCTCGGAAGGACTCATCTACTTGAACTTTTCTGAGGCGGATCAGGTGACCCTGGTTCCCTAAGGGAACCCTGTATAGGAGGATATGATGGAAAAGGAATACTCCTGCCTGCCGCGCAGCGCGGCGAGGTTTCCGGCGGCGGACGATGCGGTCTGGGAGGGACTGCCGGAGATGCGGCTTGTGGAGACGGCGTCGGGCCGCGTGCCCGCGATGGAGACGCGCGTGCGTGCGTTTTACGACCCGGCGATGGGAAAGCTCTACTTCCGCTTTTTGTGCGCGGACGACGAAGCGCATTCGGATTACACGAAACGGGATGAGCCGGTCTACAATCAGGACGTGCTGGAGGTCTTCCTGTGCGACGCGGGCGACCTGCACCGGTATAAGGAGTTTGAGGTAAGCCCGTTTAACGTGCAGTTCGACGCGGACATCACCTACCATGCTCCGCACCGGACGACGATCGGGCTTGCGTGGGATCTGTCGGGCTGGCGCAGCGAGACGTCAAGCAGCCCGGCACACGGCGTACTCACCTCCGTTTGGGAAATGCCGCTTTCCGGGTTTGACCACGTCCCGAAGGCGGGGGAAAGATGGCGCATGAACGTGTACCGCATCGACCACAGCGCGCGGGGGATGGAGCTGTCGGCCTGGTCGCCGACGGGCGAGCCGAACTTCCACGTACCGGATCGCTTTGGCAGCCTCGTGTTTTGCGCGTGCTGAGCCCTATAAAAGAGCCGGCTTGAACCGTCTGGCCATCGACAAAGCATTCCTGCTTCCTTTGCGATACTTTGCCGATCCCCCAGGCCGTCCCTTTTATTTTTTATTGCCTGTATATCCACTTAAACTGTCATAAAGTGGGAACTTGTTCCATGGTCAGTCCCGACAAACCCGCATGAAATGGGCGTTTTCTTTAATTTTACGAATAAAGCGGCATAACCTGTAACAGCATGGTTTTGTAAAGTTGGGCACCACGAAATACAAAATCAGCAAGCCCTTGTCCGGCCTGCTGATGTGCATGGTATACCATACTTTCTCTGAAACCGCAAGAGGCAGAATGGCCTTTACGGGTGGGGCTATCAGGAAGGCATGCGCAGATAAGGACCGCTGGAAGGAAGCTCCGTCAAAAGGTGCGGCATCACACTTTAGGCCCTAAAACCCCCTGCAGAATGTCGCAAGTGCATATGCACTTGCCCCTGCTTGCCGCTATTGAACTGCCGATACAAACAACTTTGCCTTAACCCGATAAGGTGCTCATGTTATTTGTAGATTAAAGAGTCGACAGCTTAAAATTCAATGTCCCCCACTCGACTCCGTTCACAATCAGCGTAACCGAATGAATGCCAGGATAATGCTTCCTTGAACTTGCATCTATAAAGGAATGCGTTTTCCTATAAGACTTTTTTTCGTTTTCCCTTAATAAAGGCTCGGATATTTTAAATATCTTACGGGAGCGCTTGCCGTTCGCCTTCACATAATCAATGCCATATTCTAGCCGTACCTTAGTTTCCTTTTTTGTCTCAATCTCAAAAGAAAAGGTCATATCCTCCCCAACGCAAACAGACGCGGCATCCAACGAGAAGTTATCAATATTCACGCAATCGACATCTGAAAACCCGAAAATGTCCAGTACATCCCTGTTGCCCCTTTTTAGAAGTGTCCTGCATCCGTGCTTTACAATCCAATCGGTATGCTCGTTTTTACCGTACCAAGCCCTTGCAAGTTCTGCTATCCAATCGGGATGGGTTTTTGAAATATCGTTTAGGTTGTTAGCCACACTTTTTCGGACATACAGCGATGGGTCAGCTTTCAGCCTTTCTAAAATTTGAAGAACTGGCGACGGGTCTTTTTTGAAACTGGTTAATGCCTGTCCCCAGGGCAATGCCGGACGGCAACCCTCGCTGGCGAGACGCCGCACATGCTCGTTGTCATGCTCCGTCCAAGCAGTCATCTGTGCCATCATTCTGGCTTCATGCTTGATAATAAATGGCCTTACAGCAAATTCAGCCGTTGAATACCTCGTATAACGCTCCAACGCAGCCATTGATAAATCCCAATGGCGCTCATCTTGACCATACACCTCAACGAAGTCGGGGAAGTAAAGCAGGCCAGAATCCACAATCCCAACAGGATAATCCGCAATAGCCTTGTCTAGAATATCGAGAGCATATTCATAATCGTGAGGAAGATACTTTCCTAAATTGATAGTAATACGCCGCATACGGGCTTTCAATTCCAACGCATCCCATGTTTCGTCCATAATGTTGGCAATAAAATCATCAGCCGGAAAAGCTGGATATACGGCGTTTATGCACATAGCAAGTTCATGAATTGTATTGTAATTATAATATCTATATTTCATTAGTTCGGGCATGCAGTTCCTCTTTTCTAAGGGGGATTGTCTAAGGTCAGCCACTTGCGATAGGAGGCCTTCTCCGCCAAAGGCGACCAAACCGAACTTGGCTTTTTCCATTCTAATATTTGCGTGCGGAAATGTCAAACAACTCATTTCATATCATAACTTCATGTTACTGTCCATAACTCCTTTTGTTCGTTGGGCACCATTTTGCCACTTTACAGATAGACTCATTCCATAAGAAACCCAGTAACCATGCCTTTTCAGCTTATAGAAACGCCGCAACGAGCTGGAAAAACAACTGTTTTTTATATCTTTTCCGAGGAATGGCAACGAAGCGCCGCCGTCAAACGTCTTGTATGCAGACATGTCTATTTCTTCTAAGGAATAAGATGGAAAGGAGTGTTTGTGTGAAGAGCTTGAAAAGGGCCGCGGCTGCGGCGCTGGCCGCCGGGTTGATCCTATGCGCGGCCGTGGGGTCGGCGGAGATAAGGTCGTGGCGGGAGGATATCACCGTCGTTACGGGGACAAACCTGTATACGGCCTTTGACGGAGAGCTGCCCGCGGACATGGAGAAGGCATTCCTTAAGAGCAAATGGAACGGATATGCCTGCGTGAGCGGCATCATGTGCCAGCGGGAGGGCGACGAATGGCGCCGGGCGCTGGTGGTCATGGAGAAGGACGATGAGACTTGCTTGGTGGGCCTGACCGGACTGGACGGCGGTTCCTGGCAGATCGTCGCGGCCAACCCGCGCGCGATGCTGCAGGGAAGGACATTTGCGCTTGCCGGCAGCGATCGCAGCCAGATGGCGGTCGTCTATCCCTGCGAGGATGGCGGGGAGGAGCGCTTCTCCTTTTCCGTACAGCAGCTTTCGGACGGAATCGGCGGACGGTTCATGATGGAAGCGTACGTCAGAAGCTACCCGGACGGGAGACAGGTGAGCGTCTCCGGCGGAAGCCAGGGCGCCGGCTTCTTTGAAGTGACGACGGCGGCGGCTGACGGCGAGGAACGGATCGATAAGCTTCCGTGCATTACGTCTACCTTCCTGGAAGACTTCGACGCGGAGGCATTCCCCAAGACGCTTTCAGAGGTGCGCTCGTACCAGGAGGCTGCGCCGAAGTTCTTGCAGCAGGATAAGATCGCCGCGATTTTGGTTGCGGATACGGGATTGAACCTGCGATATGGGCCCGGAACGAGCACGGAATCCATGGGCAAGTATTACAACGGCACGCTGGTGCGCCTGCTCAGGCGAATGCCCGATGCTGCCGGCGACACCGGCTGGTGGCGCGTGCAGGTCGGCCAGATGGAGGGGTACATGAGCGAGATTTACCTCTCGGAGCCGACCACTGAGTCGATCGCGGCGACGCTGCAGCGGGCGCACCTACCCGTGGCGCAGGCGAAAAAGGACATCGAACTGATGGCGGGCATGACCGCAAGGCCCTGCGAGTACACGAAAATCAAAAAGGGAACGTTGATGCACGTCTTGGGCATAAATGGCCCCTGGCTGCACGTCTCCGTTCCGCAGGGGGAGTTCAGCTGGATGATGGATCTGGAAGCGCCGTCGGGGTATGTACGGGCGACCGACGTATCGCAGGGCGCAACGCCGTATCTGGCGCAGCAGAATCAATGAACAAAAAGGAAGAGGCATCGCGCCTCTTCCTTTTTTGCCCTGTGATTGTCTTTTCTGGCATTACTTGATCGTAATGCGTCCCTGCGGCTCAGCATACTGTTCGCCGATGGTCCCGCCCAGCACCTCGGCTACGTAGTTCACCAGGGCGTCCTCCAGAGCCAAGCCGGTCTTGTAGCCGGTGGTCTGGTTCGCATAGCGGAAGGCGTAGTAGGTGTCGCCGCCCGCCGCGGTGAAGTCGTTGGTCGCGATGGTGTACAGCTTTTCCGCGTCGAAGGGCTCGCCGCCGACCGTTTGGATCGTGACGCGGGCGCCGGGCTTCGCGGGCGCATAGTAGGTGGAATCGGGGTACATTTCGCCGTTTTCATACGGCACGGAGGTGTCCACGGTGAACTCAATGCCCGCGACCTGCGGGAAGGCGCCGATGGCGTCCGGCGTGGTGCAGGTGGCGGCTTCAAGCGCCTCGAGCAGCTCGGAGCCCTTCACCGTCAGGGTGGCGACTTCATTGCCGAACGGGAACACGGTCTTCATGTCGTTCATCGAGATGTCGCCCGCCTTGATGGAGGCACGGATGCCGCCGCCATTGGTCACGGCCGCGACGACCTGATCGCCCATAGCCTGCTGCGCCGCCCAAAGGATCGCGTCACAGGCGAAGTCGCCCAGGTTGGTTTCCATCGTGCGCACACCGGGGTCGCGCTCGCCGTTGAGATCGACGGACGTGGTGGCAAACACGGCGGAGAGCTGCTCCGTAACCTCGGCGTTGACGCCGTTTACGAGGTCGGCAACCTCCGCCTTGAGGCCCGTGTACAGTCCAGCCTTGAACGCTTCCCCGTCGTAAACGACCACGCCCAGGTTGTGACAGTATTCGCCGGTGGAAACCAGCAGCGTCTCACCGATCACCTGGCCGCCGTCGATTTCGGTGTGGCTGTGGCCGTCGATGAAAAGGTCGATGCCGGTGGTATGCTCGATCACGTCGATGGAGCGGTTCGGCGCGCTCTCGTCGCTCACGCCCAGGTGGCCCAGGCAGACGATCAGGTCACAGCCCTCCGCCTTCAGCGCGTCTACCTGCGCCTGCGCGCAGGCATAGAGCTCTTCGTCCATCGCGAACGTTATGCCTTTGACCTTGTCAGGATGGGCCTTCGTGAGCGCTTCCGGCGTATCCAGGCCGAACACGCCGACCTTCATGCCGTTTTCCATTTCAAAGATCTTATTTGCCTCAAAGACGGGATCGCCGCTCGTCTTGTCTACGATGTTCGCCGCGAGTATCGGGAAATCGGCGGCTTCCTTCAGCGTCAGCAGGTTGTCCAGACCCCAGTCAAATTCGTGGTTGCCGGGGGCCATGGCATCGTATCCGACCGCGTTCATGAACTCGATGGCGGTCTTGCCCTGGCTGAGGTTGACGACGGACATGCCCTGCGTGGCGTCGCCTGCGTCCAGCAGCAGCACGGATGCGCCCGCCGCCTCAAAGTCGTCCTTCTTTTGGGCGACAAAGGCATAACCCAGCGCGCCGGTTGAGGAATCGGTTACGGCACGGCCGTGAACGTCGTTGGTGTGCAGAATGACGAGCTTGCCCGCAAGGTCAAGGGTCTCCTTGCCCTCCTCCGCGATGGCCGGCACCATGAGGCCAAAGACCATGCAGAGCACGAGCACGAGGGAGAGCAGACTTCTCTTTGTCATTGAGAATTACCTTCCTTCTCCTGTCCTTTTTGCCGGGGCATACAAATATCCCCATATGCTTATGATAACAAACGGATATGCGGGCGTCAAGAGAGGGCGGTAAAGAGAAGCGAAAATCGCGATAAAGTTTAACGGCCGAAGACGGACGCCGGCGCACGGGCGGCAGGGGACAAGGGGAAACATCCCGAATTATTCAGACAGCGACGGACGGAGAGGGATATTAAAAAAATGAGGAATTTGAAGACATGCTTTGTTCTCATCCTGGCACTGTGCTGGGGCGTAAACGCGCGGGGCGAAGGCTGGATGCCCTCCTTGGGCGAAGCGCAGATGGGAACCCCGGGCGTCGAATGCGGTTTTGGATGCATTCATCAGGGGGACGCGGCGCTGGGGGATTTGAGCGGCGCGGAGGAGGATTCCTCTTGGAGGAACGTAAAGGACGTGCGCTACTCGCAGGACGGTTCGACCCTCGTGTCGTTTCCACACGACTTGACGATCGAATCCTTCACCGTGCCGGAAGGGGTGACAGCCATCGGCAAGTCGGCTTTTGCGGGAAGCCTTTTGAAAGAAGTCAACCTTCCGGCCTCCCTGAAGCACATCGGCATGTACGCGTTTTACGGCTGCGAGCAGCTTGAAAAGGTCCTCCTGCCGGAAGGGCTTGAATGCATCGACGCCGGTGCGTTCGAGGCATGCAGTCGGCTCACCGGCGTTCAATTTCCGCATTCGCTGAAATTCATAGGCGCCAGCGCGTTTGGACAGTGCGATTCGCTGCGCGAGGTACACTTTGTGGAAGGGCTTGAAGAGCTGGACTATTGCGCGCTTTGGGGAACGCCGGTGCGCATCCTGGTGCTGCCGGATAGCCTGAAGTACATATACGACTACGTCGTCGGATGGGATTATGGGAAAGAAGACGAATGTACGGTCTACGTAAAGACGGACAGCTACGCAGAGGCCTATGCGCGCGAGCACCTGCCGGACTGGAAGCTCGTTTATTTTGTCGGGCAAATGTCCACATCGGAAGCACCCGTTGAGGCGGGCCATACCTGCGCACGAAAGGATGGCGTATTGTTTCGGGATACGACGCTGTACGCTTATCCGGCTGATAAGAGGGCGGCGGTTTACCGCATACCCGAGGGGACGACGGGGATCGACGACGACGCGTTTCTCGACGCAGAGCCCTGCTTACAGGCGATCTACATTCCCTCTACCTGCACGGATATTTCATCGGATGCCTTGAGACGAAGGGGGCTTTCAGGGCTTGAGCGATATGAGGTCGCGGACGGCAACCCTGCGTTCAGGAGCGTGGACGGCGTGCTCTATTCGAAGGATGGGAAGAGGCTTCTCGCGTATCCGCGAAGCGCATCCAGAACCGCCTTTCAGGTGCCGGAAGGGGTGAAGGCGATCGGGAAAACCGCCTTCATCAGATGCCGGCTCGAAAGCGTTGAATGTCCATCGTCGTTGGAGGTGATAGAAGACCGGGCTTTTGCCGAGTGCAGGCAGCTCCTGGAGATTCATTTGGCCGAGGGGCTGACGCGAATTGGAGCGCAGGCGTTTGAACTGTGCGGCGCGCTTTCACAAGTACGGTGCCCCGGCACGCTCAAAACCATCGGCGCCGAGGCGTTTTTTCGCTGCGGCGCGTTGAAGAAAGTATATCTTTCAGAAGGGCTGGAAGAGCTGGGGAACTACGCATTTTCGGAAGCGCCGGTGCACAGCCTGGTGCTGCCGGAAAGCCTATCGTTTATCGACGAGACGATCGTCGGCTGGGACTATGAGGAGGGCGAGCCGACGGTCTACGTAAAGGCGGGCAGCTACGCGGAGGCCTATGCGCGCGATTACCTGTGGAACTGGCGGATCGTCTGCCTGGAAGCGCAAAAACAGGAGCGCGATAAGGGCGCAGGATGACGGAGGGGGCGTTCCGCGGGGCTCCTTCGATGCGGTGTTTTCCTGAGATTTCGTAGAGAAGACGCGAATGTAGACAAAACTACAAATCATCCATATTTCTATCTACCTTTGAACCGCCGCTTGCCAGCGCGAAAAGCCTTCCTCTATAATAAAGTGACCCAGGATTACACGAGGAGGCGGCGACATGCATTTTACCGATTTGACCCCGATTCCCTTTTCGAACGTTGAAATCACGGGGGGCCTGTGGAAAGAGCGCATCGACACGGTTCGTCGTGTCACCACGCGCGACTGCATTCGCAAGTGCGAACACAACATCGAAAACTTCCGACGCTCCGCTGGTTTGAGTGAGGGCGGCTTTGAGGGTGTATTTTTCGACGACGCGGACATCTACAAGGTGCTGGAGGGCGTCGCTTACGTGCTGATGGGCGGCGCGGACGCCGAACTGGAGAAGACGGCGGACGAGATCATCGACGTCATCTGCGCAGCGCAGCAGGCGGACGGCTACCTCTTTAATTTCTTTATCCTGAACGACCTTGCCAAGCGCTGGACGGACATGGATCACCACGAGGACTTCTGTGTCAGTCAGCTGGTGGAGGCGGGCATCGCTTACAAGCAGGCGACGGGCAAGGACAAGCTGTATCAAACCGCGCTGTGCGCGGTGGACCAGATGATGCGCACGATCGGGCCGGAGGGGGAAACCTGGATCAGCGGCCACGAGGGCATCGAGATGGCGCTCGTGCGCCTGTACCGCCACACGGGCGACGAACGCTACCTGAAGGATGCGGAGTGGTTCGTCGAGCAGCGCGGGCATACGAAGCTGCGCCTGCCCATCTCCCATTACAAGACGTTCTTTACCGATGAATACTGCCAAAACACCGTGCCCGCGCGCGAATTGAGCAAGGTGACCGGCCACGCGGTGCGCGCGATGTACTACTACTCGGGCCTGGCGGATATCGCCGCAATCCGCGGGGACGAGGCCTTGCAGCAGGCCCTGCGCAGGCTTTATGACAACGTGGTGCCCGCCAACCTATACGTGACGGGCGGCATCGGTCAGTCGGCCTACAACGAGGGGTTCACGAAGGACTGGAGCCTGCCGAACCTGACGGCCTACTGCGAGACCTGCGCCTCCATCGGCATGGCCTTTTGGAATCACCGCATGGAGCTTTCCCGCGGCGAGGCCAAGTACGCCGACCTGGTGGAGCGGGAGATCTACAACGGCATCCTTTCCGGCCTGTCGCTCAAGGGCGACCGCTACTTCTACGAAAACCCGCTCGCCTCCGTTGGCACGATGCACCGCCGCGAATGGTTCCACGTGCCCTGCTGCCCGACCAACCTGGTGCGCTTCCTGCCGTCGATCGGGGGTTATATGTACGCGACGGCGCCCGGGACGGTCTTCGTGCGCCAGTACATCGAATCGCGCGCGCACATCCCGCTGGACGGCGGCGAGGTAGCGCTCGACGTGAAGACCCGTTATCCCTGGGAGGGCTGCGTGCGGATCCGCGTCGAGGCCTGCGAGGGCGAAAAGAACCTGATGCTGAGGGTGCCCGGCTGGTGCGAAGCCTGGCGGCTTTGCCGGAACGGCGAGGAGCTCGCGCTGGAGCCGGACGGGGGTTACCTCTGCGTGCGGGTGTATGAGGGCGATACGGTGGAGTTTGACATGGACATGCCCGTGCGCCGCGTCTATGCCGACGCGCGCGTCAGGGAGGACGCGGGGCGCGTCGCCGTCATGCGCGGGCCGGTGGTTTACTGCGCGGAGGAGGCCGACAACCCCGGCATCCCGACCGAGTACCTGCACGCGGACCTCGCGCTCAGCCGGTCGGCGGAGCTTGAGGCGGTCTACGAGCCGCAGCTGCTGGGCGGCGTGACGACCGTGCGCGCGGCCGGGATAAAGCTGATTCCCTATTACGCCTGGGACAACCGGGAGAGCGGCGGCATGGCCGTCTGGCTGCGCGAACGGCCGCAATGAAAGAAGCGCTGAGGATAGGAGGACAGGGCGAATGCTGCACATTCTGGTGGCGGACGACATGCCGCTGCAGGTGCATATGCTGGAGGACAGCATTCACCAGATGCGCCCGCAGGACGAGGTCGTAACGGCCCAAAACGGCGAGGAAATCCTAAAAATCGTCGGAGAGCAGAGCATCGACCTCGTCCTCTCGGACATCCGCATGCCCTGTATGGACGGGCTTGAGATGCTTCAGAGGCTCGGCCGCGTATCGCCGGGTTCCAAGGTGATCTTCATCACGGGCTACGCGCTCTTCGAATACGCGCAGCAGGCGCTGCGCCAGGGCGCTGTCGACTTTCTGGTCAAGCCGGTGGAGGCTTCGGAGCTGAAAAAGAAGCTCGACTATTGGGACGACCGCTTTGCGAAGGACCGTCAGGCCCAGCGCGCGCAGGAGAGCGAGAAGCTGGCGCTGCTGATGCAGCAGTGGCTGTTGACGCCGGTCGAGCAGCTGCCGCCTTCGAGCGCGCAGGCGCTGGAGCGGCGGCTGTCGGGCGGGTGGATCGCCGCCGTGTACTTCACGGAGGCGGGCGGCATCGAACAGGTGAAGCAGGGCATCGGCGCGATGCTGGAATGCGGCATCGACCTGGGGAGCAAGCCCTGCATTCTCTCTCTGCCGGCGGAAAAGCACCTCCTGTTCATCGTGGCCGAGGGAAGCGCGCGTCAGCAGGATGCCCTGACGGCGCTGCTGCTGCGCGTCGCGGAAAAGTACGACATGCGCATCGGCTTGTGCGCATATCAGGAGAACCTCGCGCGCGCGGGATACGCCGCGTGCGGCGCGGCCCGGCGCGGGCTGGACAGCGCCTTTTATGACGGCGCGCTCGTCGGCTTTGAAGGACCGCAGGCGCGCCCGGGCAGTCCGGAGCTCGCCCGCCCGGACGAACTGTACCGGCTGCTGCTGGCGGACGAACAGGACCGTGCGCGCAGTCTCGAGGCCATGCTGACGCGGATCGAGGACCAGCGCCCCAGCGCGTCCCGGCTGATGGAGGCCACGGTGTTCAGCATCGCCCGATGCGTCGAAAAGCTGGAGCCCGCGGCGAACTATCGTCAGATCGTGAGCGATTTCGCGGCGCGCATGCGCAGGGTGCTGTTCTGGGACGAGTACCGCACGCTGGTGGGCGACTGCCTGCGGGCGCTTGCCGGGGAGGCGGAACGCACGATCGAGAGCACGGGCGATCCCATCGGCCAGTGCATCCTGTACCTGCAGCGAAACTACGCCCAGCAGATTTCGCTGGAGGACATGGCGCGGCGCTACTTCTTGACGCCGAATTACTTCTCCGCGCTGTTCAAGAAGCGGACGAACCAGCGCTTTGTCGAATACCTCACCCAGCTGCGGCTGGAGCGCGCTGCGGAGCAGCTTCGAACCACGGACGATTACGTCTATACGATTACGGCGCGGTGCGGATACCTGGATGAACGATACTTCATCCGGCAGTTTCAAAAGTACTACCACATGTCGCCGGTCGCGTACAGAAGGCTGTACAGAAGGGAGACGCCTGATTGAAAAAGGGCTTCTTTTCCAAGAGCTTTTCCTCGCGCATCCTGCGCAGTATGCTCCTGGTCAGCCTGCTGATCCTGATCCTGCTCAGCGGGATCTTCTTTTACCAGCAGGTCGAGCTTTCGCTCTCCTACACGCGCACGGACATCCGGCAGACGATGTCGCGCGCCAGCGAAAAGCTGAACCAGACGTTTCAGACGATCGAGGACATCTACGGCGACCTGATGCGCGATGCCGGGCTGTTTCGCTTTTTCAGCGCCTACGACGCCACAAAGGTCAGTCCCGCGGCGGCGAACCGGGCGATCAGCGAAGTGATGAACACCTATCTCCTGCACGCGGACGAGGTATATCAGGTGCAGTTCTGGCGCTCGGACATCGTGCTCTACAGCAGGAACGCGACGTACACGTCCATTTACAACATCAAGAACGCCGATTTCTACCAAAAAGCGCGCGAGGGCGGAAAGTACCCTGCCTGGGTGCCTACCTACGATTTTACGCAGGCGCTGGGCCACTGGCGGCTCATGGACGTCCCGCTGAGCAACCGCTATCTCATCTCCCTCGTGGGGGAGCTCAACCTGTACGAGCTGCGGGACGGCAGGCTGAATTACCTGCCCGCTGGGGTTGAAAAGCCGGTGCTGGTCATCAGCGTGCTGGAAAGCTATCTGCGCGACACGCTGGCCGACTCCACCCCCTACGCGGACGCGCAGTACCTGATCGTCGATGAAGACGGCTATGTGATCTCGCACGTGGACGAGAGCAGGCGCATGTCGACGCTCGGCGAGCGGGAGATGGCGCTGCTGAGGGCGGAGGAAGGCGAGGTGCTCACGACCTACGAGGGAGGGCTCTGCCTCGTTTCCTACAAGACGCTGCTGCCGGGCTGGCGGATCGTGTCGGTCGTCCCCGAGAGCAGTATTTTAAGCGCGGCGCTGGGGAACATCGCCGCGACGTTTGCGGGGGTCTTCCTCCTGGTGCTGCTGCTCTGCGTGCTGCTCAGCGTCTCCGTCTCGCGCGCCATGGCGCGTCCGATTCAGCGGCTGATGGTGGCCATCGACCAGACAGGGCAGGGAGACTTTAACGTTCGCCTGCCCGCCACGCACGACGAGTTCAACGTGCTGATGAGCGCCTTTAACGAGATGGCCTGCAAGATCGACACGCTGATCGAGGAAAACTACAACGTACGCCTGCGCGAGAAGGAAAACGAGCTGATGGCGCTGCGCTATCAGACGAACCCGCACTTTCTTTATAACGCCCTGAACATCCTGCACATGAGCGCCCTGTGCGAGCGGGATGAAAAGACAGCGGACCTCATCATCCTGCTCTCCAAGATGCTGCGCTATGTGCTGCGCGACGGCCGAGACGTGGTGCCGCTGGACGAGGAGCTGGAGAACGTGCGCCAGTACTTTCGGTTGATGCAGGTGGCGTATGAGGACAATATCCGGCTTGAAATCGACGCGCCGGAGGACGTGCTGCTCGCGCAGATTCCCAAGCTCAGCCTGCAGCCCCTGGTGGAAAACGCGGTGCAGCACGGTCTGGCGGGCCGAAAGGACGGCCTGGTTCGCATCAAGGCAAGGCGCGAAGACGGCCTGGTTCGCATCACGATCTTCGACAACGGGCGCGGCGTGCCGGAAGATTACGAGATCCCCACGCGCGAAAACAGAAACGGTTCCATCGGCGTTGCAAACGTGCAAAAGCGCCTGAGCCTCCTGTTTGGGGAGATGGGCCGGATGGAGATCAGCCGTTCAGATGGGTCGGGGGGGGGGGGGGGACAGAAGTGCCACTGTAGGGTACAAATGTTCTCATTATACTCCCCTACAGGCGATATGTGTCGGAAGAAACCAATATAAAGATATAGGCGCTCTGCGGGTGAAGCGCTCTCCTCCTTGTAAAAACAGACGCGTCTTAAGGGAACACCGGCCGTGAAAGTGCACAGCCGCGGTTCCCTTTTTTGTGGGGTTCCGCTCTCAAATCGTAGTTTTATACACAGAGTGGAGAAATTTATCGTGGAACTGTTCTAAAAGCACTGATAGACTTCAAGTATAATAAAGAAAGGAGAGATACAGCATGAAAAAATGTATCTCGCTGCTTCTCGCGCTCGTGCTTTGCCTGTCCATGATGAGCATGAGCCTCGCGGAGGACAAGACGTTCGCCGGCCATTCGCTCGTCTTTACGACCTGGGGCGACAGCGCCGAGCAGGCGGCCACGCAGGCGATCTGCGACAAGTTCACGGCGGACACGGGCTGCGAAGTAAACCTGATCTGCATCAACGAAAACTACGATACGAAGGTCACCGCCATGATCGCGGCGGGCGAGACCATCGACCTGGCACAGATGGAGTCCGGCACCATCGGCTACAAGCTGGTGGAGGAGGGGCAATTCGCCACGCTGGATGATTACGTGGCGCAGTCCGGCTACGACATGAGCGACTACGTCGGCGCGAGCTGCTACTACGACGATGCGGGCAACCTGATCGCCTACAGCGGCTGCATCGAGCTGATGACGATGTTCTACAGCAAAGACGTGTTCGACGAAGCGGGCCTGCCCTATCCGCCGAGCGATCCGGATCAGGCGTGGACGTGGGACGAGTTCGTGGACGTGGCGATGAAGCTGACGCTGGACGCGAACGGCAAGACGCCCTACGACGAGGGCTTTGACCCGGAGAACATCGTGCGCTACGGCATGAACATGGGCATCTGGTGGCCGATCTGGGGCTCCTTCATCCTTTCCAACGGCGGAACGCTGGTGGACGCGGAGGGCAACTTCGCGATGAACCAGCCCGCGAGCGTCGAGGCGCTGCAGGCGATTGCGGATCTCGCGCTGGTGAAGCACTGCATGCCGACCCCGACCGCGCGCGAGGGCATGCCGGGTACGGACGTGGCGCTGCTGACCGGCGCGTACGCGATGGTCGTGGACGGCCAGTGGCTGGCGCTGACGCTCGCCGACACGGGCGTGAACTTCGGCATGGCGAGCCTGCCCAAGATGGGCGAGAAAGTCGTCTCCGTGTGCACCAACGGCATGATGGTCATCATGGAGGACAGCAAGGAAAAGGAAGCGGCTTGGGCGCTGCTGCAGTACATTCAGGATCCGGGCAAGGAAATCACCCTCTTCAAGAACGGCAACCGCATGCCCTCCGAGCGGAAGTGGCTGACGGAGAAGGAATACCTCGACCAGTGGGCCGAGGAAGGCAACCCCGCCCGTCCCGAGGGCTATGAGGGCATCATCAAAATGCTGCTGAACAACTCCGTCGCGCCGTTCACCGGCACAATCCGGAATTTCAGCGACATGATCGACGTCGTCAACAAGGAAGTGGACGAGATCGTCTACGGCAACAAGACCGCCCAGGAGGGCATGGACTCCGCCGCGGAGCAGATCAAGACCGCGGGCATTGAGCTGGGCCTTCGCGCTGCGAAGTAAAAAGAAGGGATTCCTTGCATTGGGAGGGGGCGCGGGTATGCGCTCCCTTCTTTTGACTGTGCGGACGGCAAAATCGTAGTTTTGTACACATAGCAGAAAAATCTATCGTAGAGCTGACCCGCGCGGCGCTTTACAATGAATGCAGAGCTTTTGAAAGGGGTCAATCACATGAAGAAAATCGTATCCTTCGTTCTCGCGCTGACGCTTTGCCTGTCCCTGATGGGCACAAGTCTTGCGGAGGACAAAATTTTCGCAGGGCATTCCCTGGTCTACACGAGCTGGGGCGACAGCGCCACCCAGACGGCCAAGCAGGCGATTATCGACAAATTCATGGAAGATACGGGCTGCGAGGTCAACTACATCTGCATCAACGAAAACTACGACACGAAGATCACCGCTATGATCGCGGCGGGCGAGACCATCGACCTGGCGGAGATGGAATCCGGCACGATCGGCTTCAAGCTGGCGGAGGAAGGCCACTACGAGCTGCTCGATCCCTACATTGAGCGCGACGGCATCGACATGGACGACTACGTGGCCGCGAGCTGCTACTACGACGATAACGGCAACCTGATCTCCTACAGCGGCTGCATCGAGCTGATGACGATGTTCTACAGCAAAGACGTGTTCGACGAAGCGGGCCTGCCCTATCCGCCGAGCGATCCGGATCAGGCGTGGACGTGGGACGAGTTCGTGGACGCGGCGATGAAGCTGACGCTGGACGCGAACGGCAAGACGCCGTACGACGAGGGCTTTGACCCGGAGAACATCGTGCGCTACGGCGTGAACATGGGCATCTGGTGGCCGATCTGGGGCTCCTTCATCCTTTCCAACGGCGGAACGCTGGTGGACGCGGAGGGCAACTTCGCGATGAACCAGCCCGCGAGCGTCGAGGCGCTGCAGGCGATTGCGGATCTCGCGCTGGTGAAGCACTGCATGCCGACCCCGACCGCGCGCGAGGGCATGCCGGGTACGGACGTGGCGCTGCTGACCGGCGCGTACGCGATGGTCGTGGACGGCCAGTGGCTGGCGCTGACGCTCGCCGACACGGGCGTGAACTTCGGCGCGGGCACCCTGCCCCGGATGGGCGGGGAGGTTGTCTCCGTGTGCACCAACGGCATGTCGGTCATCATGAAGGACAGCAAGGAAAAGGAAGCGGCTTGGGCGCTGCAGCAGTACCTGCAGGACCCGGGCAAGGAAATCACCCTCTTCAAGAACGGCAACCTGATGCCCTCCGGCCTCAAGTGGCTGACGGAGAAGGAATACCTCGACCAGTGGGCCGAGGAAGGCAACCCCGCCCGTCCCGAGGGCTACGACGGCGTGATTAAGATGCTGCTGAACAACTCCGCTGCGCCGTTCACCGGCACGATCAAGAACTTCAGCGACATGATCGACATCGTCAACAAGGAAGTGGACGAGATCGTCTACGGCAACAAGACCGCCCAGGAGGGCATGGACTCCGCCGCGGAGCAGATCAAGACCGCGGGCATCGAGCTCGCCCTTCGCACCGCAAAGTAATGCATTGATCGCCCAAAACCGCCGCTGGGCGGGGACGCGAGGACGCGCTCCCGCCTGGCGGAGGTTTCAGTCCATCGGCCTGCCGCGATCGGGCCAGAGTTCACGGTGGAAAGGGGTTTATTGCAATGATCGCAGGGCAAAAGGCTGTCCGGCGCAGCAGCTGGCGCCGCAACGAGACGATGACCGGCTGGATGTTCGCGCTGCCCGCCATTCTCGGCTTTCTCATCCTGACGCTGATTCCAATGGTCGTATCGCTCTTTCTGAGCATGACGGACTACAGCGCGTTCAAATCGGAAATCCGGTTTATCGGCCTTGACAACTTTAAGACCATGTTCGGCAGCACGGAGCTGTATTTTTCCGATTCCCTGAAGGCCACGGCCTATTACGCGGTGCTCAACGTGCCGGCGTCGCTGCTGGTGGCGTTTTTGATCGCCCTGGCGCTCAACACGAATATCCGCGGCAGGGGGATCTTCCGGTCGATCTTTTACCTGCCCAGCATCGTCCCCGCGGTGGCGAGCTGCGTAGTGTGGATGTGGCTGCTCAACCAGCAGTACGGCCTGCTGACGACGCTCGTCAAGCAGCTCGGCATGGGCACCCCCGGCTGGCTGTGGGATAAGAAGACGGTCATCCCGACCATCGTGATGACCGGCCTTTGGAATACAGGCGGCACGATGGTCATCTTTCTGGCGGGGTTGCAGGGCATTCCCCAGGTGTATTACGAGGCGCTGAGCGTGGACGGAGGCAACGCCTGGCACAAGCTGTGGCACATCACCATCCCCATGCTGACGCCCACCATCTTCTTCAACGGCATCATGGCGGTCATCAATTCGCTGCAGGTCTTTACGCAGGGCTACATCATGACAAAGGGCGGCCCGAGCAACAGCTCGCTCTTTTACGTGCTGTACCTGTACCGGCAGGCCTTTGAAAAGGCGAACATGGGCTACGCCTGCGCGCTGGCCTGGTTCCTGTTTATCATCATCATGATTCTGACGGCAATCATCATGAAGTCCCAGAACAAATGGGTCTATTACGGAGGGGACTGAAGCATGAGCAAGAAAAAGTTTTACCATGTCGCAGGCTATGCGCTGCTGTACGCGCTGCTGATCGCGTTCGGGTTTGTGGCCGTCCTGCCGTTTTTGTGGATGGTGCGCTCCTCCTTCATGGGTATCAAGCAGATCTTCATCATGCCGCCGGAGTGGATTCCGAATCCCTTTACCCTGCAGAACTTCGTGGACGTGTTTACCAAGACGGACATCCCGAAGTACTTCGGCAACACCGTGTTTGTGGTGCTCATGAACCTCCTGGGCGTGTTGCTCACTTCCAGCATGGCGGCCTACGCCTTTTCCCGCGTGCGCTGGAAGGGGCGCGACGCGATCTTCACGCTGCTGCTGAGCGCGATGATGCTGCCCAGCGCCGTGACGCTGATTCCGGTGTACATCGGCTGGAGCCGTCTGGGCATGGTCGACTCCTACGCGCCGCTGATCATCCCCGCATTTCTCGGCGGCGGCGCCTACAACATCTTCCTGATGCGCCAGTTCTTCCTGACGATCCCGCGCGAGCTGGATGAGGCCGCGTTCGTGGACGGCGCGTCGCGCTTTCGCATCTACTGGAACATCGACATTCCGCTGGCCAAGTCCTCGATGATCGTGGTGGGCCTCTTCTGCTTCATGGCCACGTGGAACGACTTCTTCAACCCACTGATCTACCTGAACACGATGAGCAAGTACACCGTGGCCGTGGGCTTGCAGAGCCTCATGGGCAAGTACACGTCCAAGTGGAACCTGGTCATGACCGCGTCGGTCGTCGTGACGATGCCCTGCGTGCTGGTCTTTTTGTTCGGACAGAAGCACATCATGGGCGGCATCGCGCTGACGGGCATCAAGGGGTAAGTCGAGCCACAAAAAAGAGCCTTCCGGCTCTTTTTTTCGAATCAGCGGCGCCTACAGCACACAGACGGGAACGCCCAGGCGCGAAAACGCCTCTGTGTGCGGCGTCACCGGCCGCGCCGTGTCAAACTCCGGCCGATAGTCCATGCCCGCCATCTCGTACTTGGCGCCCGCCGTCTGGTGATAAGGCAGGAGCTCCACGCGAACCAGCTTTTTCCCGCCGGCCGCCAGCTCCGCCACGTTGGCGAGGTGTTCCTCGTCGTCGTTCACCCCCGGGATGAGCGGCACGCGCAGGATGTAGGGGGTGTCGCCCGTTTGCAGCATGCGCGCGTGGCGCAGGATGGGCGCGTTATCCACCCCGGTATAGTGGAGGTGGCGTGCAGGGTCGGTGAGCTTCACGTCCAGCATGACGAGGTCAAACGCGCGCATCGCCGCTTCGAACACGCTGTCCGGCGCGTAGCCGGAGGTTTCGACGGCGGTGTGGACGGCGCGCAGCCGGGCGAGCGTATCCGCTACAAAGGGCCACTGCATCAGCGGCTCGCCGCCGGAGAACGTGACGCCGCCGCCCGTCTGTGCGTACAGATCGGCGTCGCGAAGAAGGCGCTCCGCCAGCGCCTCGCTGGTCCAAGGGGTTCCTGCGATGCGGCGCAGGCCCAGGGGGCAGCGGGGGATGCACGCGCCGCAGGCGGTGCACACGTCCGGATGGGGGCAGGCAGCCCGGCACGCGCCGCAGTGCGTGCACGAAGCGCGGCTTACCATGAGCTGCGGTAGGGCGGAAAGCCCCTCCGGGTTATGGCACCACTGGCAGCGCAGCGGGCAGCCCTTCAGAAAGACCGTGGTGCGGATACCCGGTCCGTCGAAGACGGCGAATTCCTTGACGTCGAATACGATTCCGGTTTCCATCTTGCGCTCCTTAGGCGTTCAGCTCCGCGCGGCGGATGATGTGGTCCTGGTAGCACTTGTCCAGCTCCACGAAGTAACCGCTCCAGCCCCACACGCGCACGATCAGATTGCGGTGCAGCTCCGGGTGCTTCTGAGCGTCCAGCAGGCGCTCGCGGTTGACGGTGTTGAGCTGAATCTGGTGGCCGCCGCGCAGCACGAACAAGCGCACGAGCTGAGCGACCTTTTCAATCGCCTCGTCGTTTTGAAAGACCTTGTCGGAAAATTCGATGGTGAGCGGCCCGCCGTTCATCGCGCGCACGAGATCCGGCTTGGTGAACGAGCGGATCAGGGAGACGGGGCCATTCAGGCGCACGTTGAGTGAGGGCGCGTAGTTCGCGGGCAGGGGCACTCCCGCCTCCCGCCCGTCGGCCGTCGCGCCGAGGCCTTCCGCATGCTGAATGTAGAACATTGCCGAGCCCGTGCCGGCGCGCACGCACCCGCCGCGCTCGTTTTGAAGCCCCTCCACCGCGCGGGAGAACATGTCCAGCAGCCGCACGGCATATCCGTCCGCCGCGTCGTCGTCGTTGCCCATCTTGGGGCACGAGAACTTCAGGCGATTTTGCAGTTCCTCGGCTCCGAGAAAATTGGCGTCCAGCGCGCGAAGCAGCTCGTTCGGATCGAGCCCTTCTTCAAAGACCGTTTTCTGCACGGCGGAAAGCATGTCCGCCGCGGGTGCGAGGCCCGTACCGTGCAGGCCGTAGTTGTTGTAGCGGCAGCCCAGGGAGATGTCGCGTCCGTTTTCGAGGCAGCCCTCAAAGAAGAGCGAGAGGTAGGGCGAGGGGATGACGTACAGGTTCCGCAGTCCAGAAAGCGTTTGGCGCACGTCCGCGAAGACGCGCGCTTCGACGTCCCGCAGGATCGCCTCCATGTCCGGGGCGGTGCGCAGTCCCTCCCGCAGCGCCTGATCCACGACGCCCGCGAACGAGAGCGCGCCGATGTTGGGGATGTCCATGCCACGGCCGGGAATGATGAATTCCCAGCAGGCGGCCATCGCGTAGTTGCGCGCGTCCGCTTCTTCATAGCCCAGGCGCAGCAGGCCGGGAATGGCCACGTCGTCGTTCTCGTACTGCGGGAAGCCCAGGCCCAGCTTCGTGAGCTGCGTGCCGAGCTCAAAGACCGAGAGGGGCGTGTCCTTGCTCACGCGCAGATTGATCTTCGGGTCGATGAGCCTGAGCTCCGCGCTGGCGCGCAGACACATCTCGGAGAGCAGGTTGTAGCCGTCGCGGCCGTCCGGCGTCATGCCGCCCAGCACGACGCTCTGGCCGTTATCGCCCTGCTGCATGCCGGGGTAGAGGTCGCTGTCGCGGTTGCAGGAGAGGAAGAACGCTTCCAGCAGCTCGAAGGCCTCGTCCTGCGTGAGCGCGCCGCGGTCCAAATCGCGCTGCAGGTAGGGCATCAGCGTCTGGTCGAGACGGCCGAGCGTATTGTGGTAATCCCCCTCGCACCACATGCAAAAGTGCAGGATGCGCAGGCCTTGAAGCGCCTCGCGGAAAGTCGCCGCGCCATAGGCGGGCACACGCGCGAGCACCTGCGCGAGCGCCGCGTCGCCCGCGCGAAGCGCCTCCTCGCGGTAGCGGCGGGTCAGATCCAGCACGGCGTCGATGCTTTCGCGCATGGCCGCGTGATAGGGGCTGTCGGACAGGCGCGCGCGAAGCGCGAGCAGGCCGCTTTTCAGCACAGAGGCGTAGTCCGGCGAGAGGTTGCAGACGTTTCCCTTCTCGTGGATGAAGTGATTTTGCGTAATCCCGGCCCACTCCTCGTCCGTGTAGATGCCGGGCAGCGCGGGCACGGTGCGCGTGAAGGCGATGAGTTCGCCAGGCAGCAGCACGGGCGTTTCCAGCGCGAGGGCGGTTTTGAGCCTGCGTGCGGTGCGCGCAAAGTCGGGCATGCCCGGCGCGCGGTAAGGCGCGGGGTCTACCTGCGGACGCTGGCGGTACGCATGATGCCGGCGTTCCCATTGCGCGTTCTTTATGGCAAGGATTCTCTCCGTCATACGGGATCCTTCCTCTCGGTTTAGAGTCAGGCCGCCGCGCGAAAGCGCGGAAGGCTGATCCTATTATAGAAATTCCCGGCGGCGGAGGAAAGAAAAAAACGGCCTTCTGCCGGACAAAAAATGACCTTTGAGGGGATGGCAGGATGCTGCTCTATCAGCTGGACAATTCCCGCTCGCTGTGGCACGTGCAGATCGATTTGTACCGCGATTTTGCGTACGTGCCGCATCTGCACCGGGACTTTGAATTCGTCTACGTGCTCTCCGGCGAGCTGGAGGTATCGGTAGCCGAGCGGCGGGAACGCGCGCAGGCGGGGGATCTGGCGCTCGTGCTGCCCAATCAGGTGCACGCCTACCGCACGCCTGCCGCGTCGCAGGCGTTGGTGTGCGTGTTTTCGGGGGATTATGTCAGCGCCTTTCAAAGGGAGATGGAGGGCCGCGCCGGGGAACGGTCGGTATTCGCCTGTCCGGCCGCGCTGGACGGATACCTTCGGGAAGGCTTCCTGGGCGTGGACGGGCCGGACAAATTCACGCTCATGGCCGCGCTTTACGCCGTATGCGCGCAATACAAGCGCGCTGTGCCCGCCGCGCCCGCGACGCGGCGCAGCGACGAGCTGCTCGTCCGCCTCATGCGCTACGTGGAGGAAAACTATCGCGAGGACATCTCGATGAAGCAAGCGGCGCGGGCGCTCGGCTACAGCGAGAACTACCTTTCGCGCGCCTTTCACACGGCTGTGGGCATGAACTTCAGGCAGTACGTCAACCAATACCGGGTGCAGCTCGCCTGCCGGCTGATCGAGCAAAGGCGCGGCAGCATGACGCGCATCGCGATGGAGAGCGGCTTTCAAAACATCCGCAGCTTCAACCGCGCGTTCATGCGGGCGACGGGCAGGACGCCCTCGCACTACGGAAGCGGGGAATTTCGGGCATGAAGGACGGCGGCGAGGAAATTTCCCCGCCGCCGTCACTTTGCCGTGTCATTTCTGCTGCCTACTTGCCCGCGACGGACATGCTGCCCGCCCAGATGGACGTGCCGCCCGCGCCGCCGCTCAGGAACTTGAGGTCGTTTGCGACCGCACGGATGCCCTTTAGCAGCTGATAGAAGTTGCCCGCGACGGTGATCTGCTCGACCGGTTGGGCGCGCTTCCCCGCCTGAACGAGGTACCCCTTGGAGAGCAGCGAGAAGTCGCCGGAGAGCGGGTTCGCACCCGCGTGCAGGCCGCTGATTTCGGTGATCACCAGGCCGTCGCCCATCTCTTGAAGGAGCGCTTCCAGCGATTTTTCGCCGGGCTTCAGGAAGAAGTTTGTCGGGCTCACGCGCACGGGCGCGCTGTAGCTCGCCTTGGAAGCGTTGCCGGTGGAGGCGACGCCGTCCTTTCGCGCGGTGCTGCGGTTGTGCAGCAGGGTTTTGAGCACGCCGTCCTCGACTACGCTCTTGGTATAGGCGGCGACACCCTCCGCGTCGAACGGGCAGGATTCCGGTCCGCCGGGGAGCAGCGGGTCATCCACGAGCGTGACACAGGGCGAGGCGATCGTTTCGCCCACGCGTCCTTCCAGCAGGGAGAGATGGCGCTGCGTGTTTTCGGCGGAGAAGATGCCGCTGAACGTCTCCAGCAGGTCGGCGACGGCTTCGCGCCGGAAGATGACCTCGTATTCGCCGCTGGGGATGCTGCCCGCGTCCAGCATGAAGCGGGCGTCTTCCACCGCACGCCGGGCGACGGCCTGCGTGTCCAGGCGCTCGAGGTCCGACGCCCACTCCATGGCGTAGCCGTCCGATGTGCGCTCGCCGCGCCGGGCGACGAGCTCGGCCATCGCGTAGACCGCGCCGTCCGTGTGGCTCAGGCTGAGCCCATAGGTGTTGACGAGGCGAACCGTGCCGGAAGCGAGCTGCATGACGCTGCGATCCACCTGGATGCCCTCGCCCTCCATGGCCTGCTCCATGCTCATTGCGCGGTCGATAAGCGATTGTACGGGCACGCTCTCAGCAGAAGCGTTTGAGGCCGCGACCGCCTCATAGCTCGGGCTGCCGGGAAAGATGTCCTGCACGTCGTCCGAATCGATGAGCGCTGCGGTCTCCTTCACGCCCGCGACGAGCAGGTCGATGGCTGCCTCGTCCAGCGCCTCGGTGGAGGCGTACCCCATGCGGCCCGCCACGACGCCGCGAAACGACAGCCCTGCGCGGGCGGAGACGGTGTAATCCTCTATTTTCTGACCGCGCACGAAGACGCGCAGGGAGTCGCCGGAGGCGTAATATACCTCGGCGCTTTCGATGCCCGCCGCCCTGGCGCGCTCGAACAGGGCGCTTACAAATGCGTCGAATTCCATAAGCTCCTCCTTCTGGATGCTTTGTTCTTGACCTTCTTGCGCTTATTTTCCGCTTCCGCCTACCGTAATGCTCGAAACGCGGATCATCGGCTGGCCCACGTTTACGGGCACGCTGCCGCTGAGCGATCCGCACATGCCCTGTTCCATGCGCAGCTCGCGCCCGACGCGGTCGATCCGCATCAGCACCTCGCCGCCGCGCCCGATCAGGGAAGCGCCGCGCACGGGGTGCGCGATCTTGCCGTCCTTCACGAGGTAGCCCTCGTCCACCGCGAAGTTGAATTCGCCTGTCGCGGGGTTGACCGAGCCGCCGCCCATCCGGCGGGCGTAGAGGCCGTCGCCCATGGTGGCGATCATCTGCGCTTCGTCATCCGTTCCCGCGGCGATGTAGGTGTTGCGCATGCGGGATGTGGGCGCGTAGGCGTAGGACTGTCTGCGGCCGGAGCCCGTGGGCGCCATGCCCATGCGCAGGCCGTTCAGCTTGTCGATCATGTAGTTTTTCAGGATGCCGTTTTCGATGAGCACCAGGCGGCCCGTCTCCATGCCCTCGTCGTCGACGTTGGTGGAGCCCCACTCGCCGGGAATCGTGCCGTCGTCCACGGCGGTGACGCAGGTGGCGGCGATCTGCCTGCCCAGCTTGCCGCAAAATTCGGACATGTCGCGGGCGACGGACGTCGCTTCCAGCGAGTGGCCGCAGGCCTCGTGGAAGATGACGCCGCCAAACCCGCTGTCGATGACGACCGGCATCACGCCTGCCGGGCAGGCGGGCGCGTGCAGCATGGTCACCGCAGTCCTGGCGGCCTCGCGGCCTACGGCCTCCGGGTCCACGCGCCCGTCGAACAGCTCAAAGCCTGCCATCGCGCCCGGGGCGAGCGTGCCGCTCTGGTTTTCCACGCCGCTGGAGGCCACGGCCGAGCAGCGCAGGCGCGTGTATACGCGCCGGTCGCTGACGCAAAGCCCCTCGCTGTTGGCGATGGTGACGCGCTGGTCGCCGTCGGTGTAGTCGACGATGGCCTGCGCGATTTCGGGGGAATAAGCCTTCGCGGCCGCGTACGCGTCGCGTACCTTCTGCGCCTTGCGTGCGCTCTCGACGGTGCCCGGAAGCTGGGCGATTCGGTGCAGGTTGGCGGGAATGCGCTCCGTAAGGCGCACGTCGCATCCTTGCGCGCGCGCGTCCATCACCGCGGCGGCCGCGCGTTCGGCGCAGGCGAGCAGTTCCGCGCGGTTCGTGCCCGCCGTGTAGCAGTAAATGCACTTGAGCCCGTCGAACACGCGCACGCCGGCGCCGCAGATGCGCGAGCGCGCGGCGTTTTCGATCTTGCCCCCGCGCAGGGATATCAGGGCGTTTTCGCGGTCCTCCACAAAGACTTCCGCAAAGGTGCCGCCGCGCCGAAGCGCCGTGGCGAGCACCTCCTGAAGGAATAGACGATCCATAACGTACCTCCTGTCTACGGTCTGCTTACTAGTATACCCCTTTTGGACCGGTTTTCAAGGGGAGGGGGATAGGATGCCCGTACACGGGGAAAGATTTTAGCGGGGCAAGCAGACGCGGAGGAAACGGGCCTCCGGCGTAGAATAGATATAAGAAGGAGATATGAGGGGTGCGGTTTATGCGCAGGATTACGCGGGACGAGGTTTACCGGGTGCTGAGCCGGTATATGGGCCAAAGGGTGGCCGGGGCGCGCATGGATCTATGCGACCAGATCGCCATCCTGCTGGGCAATTACTTTTACGACACGATTACGCTGGACGCGCTGTACGACAGGCTGGAAGAGCTTGTGTTCAGCCAGCTTTACGAGATGACGCAGGGTACGATGGCCTTTGAAACGGACGACGGGCGCGTCGTCAAGGTGCGCAACGCGCAGCGCGCGGCGATGTGCGAGGAGCTGATGGCGCTGGTGCTCTCGCGCTTCCCGGTCTGTCGGGCAGCCTACTGGGATCTCAACGGCTACGCGATGCGCCATACGTCGCTGCCCGCGCTGAGAAGGCTGTATCTGGACTTCGGCGAATACGCGACCGACATGGACAGGGAGCTGATCCGCAGGCTGATCGTGGAGAATTTCGACAAGGAACAGTACGAGACCTGGCTTGGGGACGCGGGTTGAAAACCGCGTCCTTTGTTATTGCCCATTGGGGCGGTTTCCGGTATAATATAAGAATGCATTTTCAGGGACATGTGATCATATAAATATAGATCGAGGAAGCATATGGGTAAGATCATCGCCATCACAAATCAAAAGGGCGGCGTGGGCAAGACCACCACGAGCATCAACCTCAGCGCGTGCATGGCCGCACAGGGCCAGCGCGTGCTGGTCGTGGATTCTGACCCGCAGGGCAATGCGAGCAGCGGGCTGGGCGTGCGCGTGAAGGAAAAGACGAAGACCATCTACGAGGTGCTCGCGGGCGAATGCAGCGCCGGGGAGGCGCTCGTGGAGACGAAGGTCAAGCGGCTGACGCTGCTACCCGCGGACATCCGCCTCGCGGGCGCGGAGCTGGAGCTCACGGGGGCCGAGCACCGCGAGTACGCCCTGCGCGAGGCGCTTGTCAGCGTGCGCGATCGCTTTGACTACGTCTTCATCGACTGTCCGCCCTCGCTGGGTCTCATCACGGTGAACGCCCTGTGCGCGGCGGACAGCGTGCTGGTGCCGATTCAGTGCGAGTATTACGCGCTGGAGGGCGTCACGTCGCTCATGGGCACGGTGACGCGCGTGCAGAAGACGCTCAACCGGGGGCTTGAGATCGAGGGCGTCGTGCTGACGATGCTGGATGCGCGCACGAACCTGGGGCTGCAGGTCGTAGCGCAGGTGAAAAAGCACTTCAAGGGCAAGGTGTTCAGCGCGGTCATCCCGCGCAACGTGCGCTTGGGCGAGGCGCCCAGCCACGGCCTGCCCATCCACCTGTACGATCCGCGCTCGAGCGGGGCCGAGGCCTACATGGACCTGGCGGTGGAGCTGGTACAGAGAAACAAGGGGGCTAAACGATGAAGAAGACGGGACTGGGGCGCGGGCTGGACGCGCTGCTGCCGGAGATCGAGGAAGAGACAGTGCCTGAAAACGCGGTCGTGGAGATCGACATCGGGGATATCGACCCGAACCGCGAGCAGCCGCGCAAGCGCTTTGACGAGGAGGCGCTCCGCCAGCTCGCCGCGTCGATTCAGCACTCGGGCGTCATTCAGCCGATCATCGTCTACCCCAGGGAAGGGCGATACGTGATCGTCGCGGGCGAACGGCGCTACCGCGCGTCGCGCCTGGCGGGGCTTTCCACCATCCCGGCGATCGTGCGCAGCTACGACCGGGTGAAGCAGATGGAGGTCGCGCTGCTGGAAAACATTCAGCGCGAAGACCTCAACCCCGTGGAGGAGGCGCAGGCCATCCGCCGCCTGATGGACGAGTGCGGACTGACGCAGGAGGCGGTCTCCGCGCAGCTCGGGCGCAGCCGTCCGGCGGTCGCCAACCTGCTGCGCATCCTTTCGCTGCCCAAGGCCATGCAGGACAAGGTCATCACGGGCGAGCTGTCCGCGGGGCACGCGCGTGTGCTCGCGGGCGTGGAGGACGCGGCGCACCGCCAGAGGCTGTTTGAACAGACGCTGCTCAGCGGCTGGTCGGTTCGCCAATTGGAGCAGGCGGCGCAGAAAGCGCCGGAAAAGAAGAAGCGGGAAAGCGTGCTGGCGGTCGAATTGACGAAGCTGGAGGAGGATCTTCGCGAGACGCTGGGGGTGCGTGCGACGATCTCGGGCACGCCGAAGAAAGGGCGCATCGTGCTGCAGTACTATTCTCAGGACGAGCTGGAGACGCTGTACGAGGCGATTCAGCGCTTGGGGCCGCGGCCGTGAAGTCGCGTCTGGCGGCGCTGGCGTGCGCGGCGGCCGTCTTTGTGTGCGTGGCGGTGTGGCTGGTCCGCGCGGACGATGGGAAGCGCCCGGCGGAGATCTGCACCGAACCCATTGAAACGCTCTGGGACGTAGAGGACACGCTTCAATGGACGGAAGAACGGCTGGAAGGAGCGCTCGTGTTCGGCGAGGAGCGGCTCGCCTACGACGCATCCAGCCGCACGTATTACTGCCCGCTGCGTCTGGACGATGCGCAGTGGCCGGAGATTCCGCTGTGCGTCGCCGCGCCGGGTATGCGCGCGGCGTGGGTGGACGAGTACATGTTTGACGATAAGGCGGAGGCCGTCGCCGACGGTGTCCGCTATTCGTTTATGGTTTGGGACGGCGAACGTTATACCACGGCGGGCGTCGTGTTTACGGGCCTTCCGGTCGTGCAGCTATACGCGGGGCGCGAGCTGACGCGGGAGGACACGCTGGGCTCCGTGCGCATCAGCGATTCGGAAAACGGACTGTACGTTTCCATGCGGGCAAATCTGCGCACGCGCGGCTCCTCGGCAACCCAGGCGGAGAAGAAGTCCTACCGCATGAAGCTCATGAGCCAGGGACACTCGGGCCGGTTGAGCGGCGAAGCCCTGCCGGTTTTGGGCATGCCCGCAGGGGATACCTGGGTGCTGATCGCCGGGGCGCTCGAGGGAACGCGGGTGCGCGACAAGCTGGCGCTGGACATCTGGAACGGCTTTGCCCGGGAGGATGATCCCTACTATTACGGAACACAGGGCGAATTTGTCGAGCTTTTCCTGGACGACGCCTACATGGGTCTGTACGTGCTGGCACAGGCGGCGGATGCGGAGGCGATCGCGCGGGCTGGAAAAACGCGCGTGATCGAGCAGGACGTCATGTACCGTTCGATGTACCTGGGGTATACGACGGCCTTTGAACGGCCGGTTCAGGTGAACGAGTGGAACCGCTTTTATGGATACCAGTATCGCTATCCGGAAAAGACGGAGGCGCAGGAGGATGACTGGGCGCTGCTGAACGAATACGTCGCCCTCAGCGGCGGCATCGAAGAGATGGATGCGTTCAGAAAGGCGGCTGAAGGCCGCGTGGACGTCCGAAACGCGATCGACTATTGGCTGTTCGTGCAGGCCTGCGCCCTAAACGACAACGTGCGCAACAACCTCTTCATCTGGTGGCACGACGAACCGCAGGGCTACGTGCTTTCCTTCTTCCCGTGGGATTTGGACAAGAGCTTCGGCATCGAGGCCGACACAGGCTCCGAGGATCGGCTCACGGCCCTGGGCGGCATCAAGGCGTTTCCGATCGCCATGCGGCTCGTCGCCGCGGACGTGGACGGCGCGCGCGGCTATTGGCGCCCGCGCTGGCAGACGCTTCGCGAGGGCGTGCTCAGCGAGGCGTGGCTGGAGGAACGCATAGCCTGGTATGAGCATGTCCTCAACGATTCGGGAGCCTACCGGCGGGAGAGCGCCCGCTGGATGGACGAGGAGAAAAACGCGGATTTGTACGGACTGGTCAGCTTTATGTCGGAAAGGCTTGCGCTGCTGGACGACTGGATTTTGATGGTGGACGACGATTCGCTGTTCATCGTGGAAGAGAAACTGACGCAGTAGCCGCGCGGCGTGCAGAAGAGAGGATAGCGCTCATGAGCATTTGGAAACAGGAAGAGGCGGCGGGATACAGGCACGAAAACAAGTATCTGTTTTCCACGCGGCAGATGGAGGCGCTCGCCCTGCGCCTGCGGCAGGTCCTGCGGATGGATGAACACACGGATGGGGATGGGGTCTACCACATTTCCAGCCTGTACTTCGACGATTACGAAAACGCTGCGCTCCATCAGACCCAAACAGGGGTGCCGCAGCGCGACAAGTTCCGAATCAGGATGTATAACGGCAACAAAGAGGATATGCATCTGGAAAAAAAGAGCCGCAGGGGCGGCATGACGCTCAAGGCGAGCTGCCCTATCTCCCAGGAGGACTGCCGCGCGATTCTGCGGGGCGAGCTGCTCGACCTTTCGCCAGACCGGCCGGCGGTATGGCGGCAGTTCGCCGGGCTGCAGAGATCCCGGCTGCTGCGTCCGGCCTGCGTCGTGGATTACGACCGGGTGGCTTTCGTGTACGAACCGGGCAATGTGCGCGTGACGCTGGACTGCAACGTCTCGGCGGGGACGTGGACGGAGGACTTCTTGGAGGGCATGCCGATGATGCCGGTGCTGGAGCAGGATCGCCACATTCTGGAGGTCAAGTACGACGCGCTGCTGCCCTCCGTCGTGGACGGCCTGCTGCTTTCGGGCGCGATGCTGCCCAGTTCCTTTTCCAAGTACGCGCTGTCGCGTGAGGCGACGGGACGTTGATCGACAGGGAAAACCGCCCGGCGTGCGGCCCTTACAAAAGGAGGATATACAATGGATTCGATTGTTGAGGCAATACAATCCGCGTCTCTCGTTTCGCAGCTTCCGTGGAGCAAAGTCGTTTTGACCCTTCTCGTTGCGCTGGCGCTATGCGCGTATGTCAGCGTAATCTATCGCCTGGCGACCTCCGCGACGTTCTTTTCCCGCGATTTCTCCGTCACGGTGGGGGTCATCGGGTTGATGACGGCCGGAATCGTTCTGGCGATGCAGACCAGCCTTTTGGTCTCCATGGGCATGGTGGGCGCGCTTTCAATCGTGCGCTTCAGAACGGCGCTCAAGAGCCCGAAGGATCTGATGTTCCTCTTTTGGTCGATCGGGACCGGCATGGTCTGCGGCTGCGGGCTTTACGGTCTGGCGCTGCTCTGCGCGCTTGGCATGACGCTGGGCATCCTCTTCTGGCAGTGGGTGCCGCTCGTCCGCCAGCCTTATCTGGTGGTGGTCAATGCGCGCGCAGACGCTGAGCAGAAGGAAATTCTCGAATGCATACGCGCCTTTGCGCCGCGCTTTCGCGTAAAATCGCGCGTGCTCACGGCGAACCGGCTGGAACTGGTCGTGGAGCTGCGCGCCCGGGACGAGCAGGGGATGATGGAAAAGCTGCACGCGCTCGCGTCGATAGAATCGGTCAGCGTGCTTTCACACGACGGCGATCAGTGTCCATAAGGCCGTTTGAAAAAAGGGGAAGACGACGCGGAAGCGCTGCCTTCTCCTTTTTATTTTACTTGTCCCTGCGCGTCAGCCTCCGTCGGGCTGAAGGAAAGCAGCCAGCCCACCGCCGCTGGGCTTCTTTTAAATTCCGTGGGCGTCATGCCGGTGATCGTCTTGAAATTCTGCACGAAGTGGTTGTAGCCCTTGAACCCCGCCTGCTGGCAGGCGTCTGCGACGCTCGCTTCATCGAAGAGCAGCAGGTGCGCCGCATGATAGATGCGGATGCGGTTCAGGCAGCTGATGATGTTGTCGCCGGTCTCTTTTTTGAACAGGTAACTCAGGTGGTTGTAGCTCAAATGGCAGTGCTTTGCCACGTCGCCCAGATGGATGTCTTCGGCGTAATGGCGGCCCAAATAGTCGAGCGCATCCCGGATGGCGGGTGAATAGCGGCGCGCCCGAAGCGAGCTGTTCTGGTCGCAGAGCGCCGAGAACTGCTCGAAAAAGTACGCCTGAGCCTGCGCTAAGCCCGGGGGAACGACCGCGCGCTCCCCGGCGGGCAGCCCCAGCGTCTGGCGTGCGTGGCTGAGCAGGGAAAACAGGTTGTTGTACAGTTCATTGCAGCGCTCCTTGGCTGTGCTCAGAAACAGCGAACGGAGAGTCTGGTCGATGATCGTCTTTTGCCCGTTGATGACCGCCAGGGTGAGCACGGCGCTTTCGCGCGAGGCGAGGAAGGAACGGGGCTTTGCGGCCGGTTCATGCTCCCGTACGAACAGCTGATAGACGCCGGGAATTTGTCCCGCCCCCGCGCAGAAGTGAGGGGGCGCAAAGGCGTATCGCGCGTTGTGATACTTGAAGAGCGCCTTTTGCAGAAGGGATGCGCGCTGCTCCGCTGCGGCAAGGCCTTTGGCGCAATCCTTCTCATCGGCGGGCAGCAGCAGCGCGAGCTGACCGGCAGCCGGCGCGCAGACGGCCGTCCCCGCCACGTCGTTCAGGATGTGGCGGCAGGTTTGCAGGATGCTTCGCTGCTGCGCCTCAATCAGAGGGCGTTCGCCCTGATAGACGGCACAGACCAGGTAGCCGCGAAGGCCTTCTTCCACCCCGCCCAGCAGGGCGCGCTGCAGCCTCTGCTCCGGATCGTCCTCCTGCGCGTCCATGGGCAGGCACAGGCCATGCTGCGCGAGCAGGCGGATGACGCCGTCCGGGCTGATTTCGTGCTTGAGCAGGTAGTCCGCCGCACCCAGTTTCAGCGCTTCGCGCACGTAGGAATAGTCGGAATAACTGCTGAGCATGAAACACAGGACCGACGGGTAATCCTGCAAGAGCGCGCGCAGCAGCGCGATACCGTCCATGTCGGGCATGCACACGTCGATAAAGGCGGCGTCTGGCGGCTGAACGGCGTTTTCCAGGTAGGCGAGCGCCTCGCGCCCATTGTGCGCCTCATAGGCGATGCGCAGGCCGTAACGCCCCCAGTCCGCCAGCGCGTAGAAGGCGTTGAGCGACAAAAAGTCGTCGTCTACCAGCAGGATTTGCTTCATTCACAGGGCTCCTTTGAAAGAAAAGGCAGGGATAGCTGCACGGTCGTATATTTTCCGGGTTCCGCGAAGATATTCAGGCCAAACCGGCTTCCGAAGCGCATCTGGATTCGCTTTCGCACGTTTTGAATGCCGATGCCGGAGAAGCGGCGCTTGTCCGTGTTGCGCTCCTGCCCCAGCAGCTCGTCGATCTGTTCGCCGCTCATCCCCTGTCCGTTGTCCGTGACGGTCAAGAAGAGAACGTCGGCGTTTTTTTGCGCGTGGACGCGGATGACGCCGTCGCTGCGGAAGTCCGCGATGCCGTGGATGATCGCGTTTTCGACGATGGGTTGAAGCACCATCGGCGGCAGACGGCATTCCATGAGCGTCTCGTCGACCTCGATGTCGAGCGAAAAGTCGTTCAGGTATTGATACTGACAGATTTCGCAGTAGTTTCGCACGTACTCGATCTCCTGAGAGAGGGGGATCAGCGCCTCCGTATTGCTCAGCGCCGCGCGCAGCAGGCGGATGATCGCCCCGGTGAGCCGGTCAATGTGGTCCATGCCCTGCATGGAGGCGAGGTGGCGCACGCTGTTGAGCGCGTTGTAGAGGAAGTGCGGGCTGATCTGCGCGCGAAGCACCTGAATTTCAAGCTCATGCTGCGTGCGTTCCCGCTCCTGATTTTCGCGGATGAGCGCGTCGATGTGCGCGGCCATATGCGCGAACGTGCGGCTGAGCTGGCCGAATTCGTCCTGAGAAGGGATGACGGCTACCTCCCCATAGGCGCGGCTTTCGACCAGACGGATGTTGTTTTGCATGACCTGAAAGCCGCTCACCACCTTACGGGAAAGCCCGAAGCTGAGCAGGAACCCGGCGACGAGCGCGAAAAGCGCCGCGGGCAGCAGCCAAGGGATGATCTCGGACAGCTTTTCTGAAAAGCGCATTGCGGGGAAGACCATCGCGACGGTAAGGCCGGTCTGCGGCGACGTGCTCTGCGCACAATGCAGCCCGCCGGGCATGACGCTCTGCGCGCGTCCTGCGAGGTAGGCGTCGATTTGACCCGCCGCGTCCGCTCCGTCCTCGTAGCGGCGAAAGACGCTGCCCTCGGCGTCCAGCAGCACGAGGCCGCTGTCCGGCATCAGCAGCCCTCTGCACAGGCTGTCAAAGGCGCTGTTGTAGATTTGGGAGTACAGGTAGGCGTTGCTGCCGTCGCCCAGGGAGGTGGAGGAGACGTAGAAGGCAAAGCCGTCCCGCAGCAGCAGGCGGTTCAGCTCGTCCGGTTTGAGCGAGTAGGGGTCGATCAGCGCATTAAACCCGCCGTATTGCAGCTTTTCGGACGCGCTCTTTTGCAGCAGCATGCCGCTGATGAGGTTGTACTGGCTGCGTCCGCAGAAGCGCAGCATGTTCTGCGCGTCGTGATAGCCCTGAAACCACTCGTAGGAGGGCATGCTGACGCTGGTGTCGTACAAAAAAGGATAGACGTTTTCGCTGGAGAAGAGCAGCACGTGGGTTTGCGCAATGTTGTCGACGAACGTGTCGATCTGGCTGGCGATGGTATCTACCGCGCTTTGGCCGCTTAGCACGGACACCTGGGTCAGGTCATTCATTGCGTTCAGGGAGTATGCGCTGATGAGAAACGTGGAGATCAGCAGGACCGACAGGAAGATGGAGACGAAGACGTGCGCCGAGATGTGGCGGCGCACGTCGAAAAGCGAGCACAGCCTGTGCTGCGCGTCTTTTAAAACCTTTCGGGCGGCGGAAAAACGCCGGATGATTTCACCGTCGTTCTTCTCTGAACTGACGGAAATTATGCGCTTTTTTCGTAAGGGTGACATAAACGTACCTCGTTTTCGATTGCTTGGATGAAGGGATTCTAACACAATGGCATAAAAACCGCAAGAAATCAGCGGCGTGATGCCCAATGTCCGAAAAAAGGGATAGATAAATCGTAAATTACGTGGTGGTTTTGACGGGACCAAAAAGTTAACATGGAGCCATTACAGGAAGCCTGGTACGACGCGGACGGGCTTTCAAAAAAACAAGGAGGCCAAGACATGAAAAAGTTTCTGTGCTGCATGGTAGCGCTGGCGATGCTGCTGACGACGCTCGCGGCGACCGCCCTGGCGGAGGAGAAGGACCTCGTGGCCCTCTCCAAAGAGGACGCGAACTTCAACCCGACCGGCTACCCGATCGTGAAGGAGCCCGTCAAGAAGACGATCATGCTCCGAAAGCCCGCCAACATTTCGGACCCTGCCGAGATGGAAACGCTCAACTACATCGCGAAGCTCATGAACATCGAGATCGAATGGATCGTCGTGGGCGCTGATGGCTGGGAAGAGCGCGTCAACCTAATGTTCGCCTCCGGCGATCTGCCGGACATCATCATGAAGGGCAGCATCAAGAACCTGCCCCGCGTGGTGGAGGACGGCCAGCTGGTCGCGATCGACGGACTGATGGAGGAATACTCCACGGGCCTGAAGCCCCTGCTGGAGCAGTATCCCGGCGTGGAAGCGTCGGTTCGCTCCGCCGACGGCAAGCTGTACACGCTGCCCGGCGTCAACACCCTCAAGGCGAACCTGACGAGCCACCGCAACCTGTGGATCAACAAGACCTGGATGGACAACCTGGGTCTTGAGACCCCCACGACGACCGAGGAGCTGCTGAACGTGCTGCGTGCGTTCCGCGATCAGGACGCGGACGGCGACGGCAACACGGGCAACGAGATTCCCTACACCGTCGAGGACTCCGGCGCGATGCACAACGCCCGCCCCGACATCATCGCTGGCCTGTTCGGGCTGCACAGCAACTTCGGTGCGGACAGCTTGGGCAATGAAAACATCCAGCTCGTCGATGGAAAGGTCAGCTATCTGAAGACCGATGAAACCTGGAAGAAGGTTCTGGAGTACATGAACGTCATGTATAAGGAAGGCCTGCTGGACAACGAGGTCTTCACACAGACGAGCGACATGTCCATCGGCAAAATCTCCAGCGGCAACATCGGCGTGTTCGGCCTGAGCTCCGACGATCTGTTCACCACGGTGAGCGACAACTACGTGGCGCTCGCGCCGGTCAAGAGCGACAGCGGCCTGGAACCGGTTATCGCCCTGGGCTCCAATTCCATGGGCGCGAATACCTTCATTACCGCGGCCGACGAGTCGCCCTGGGTTTCCTTCCGCCTGCTCGACTACTTCTTCACCTACGAGGGCTCCATGACGGTCGGCTGCTTTAACGAGGATCTGATCGGCAAGACCTGCCAGAAGACGGCGGACGGCAGGTGGGATTACGCGGAAGAGATGCTGAACGACGAGCGCGGCGTCGCGGTCGCGGTCGGAGAGGCCTGCCCCCTGCCGGGCGGCGGTTTCGGCTACTGGCGCCATGAGGACAACTCCAACTACATCTACAGCAACAAGGTGCAGGAGAACGTGCCCGTCTGGGAGCCCTACTATCAGAAGGATGCCGTGTACGGCGCGCCGCAGTTCGCTTCAGAGACATCCGACCGGATTAACGAGATCATTTCGGACCTCGACGTCTACGTGAACGAATGCCAGGCGAAGTTCATCACCGGCGAAATGAGCTTTGACAAGTGGGACGAATACGTGAAGACTACGGTGAAGCTCGGCGCGGAGGAACTGGTTGGCTTCTACCAGAGCTATTACGACGCCCTGTAATGGCTTCCATGGGGCGGCGGGCTTGCCCGGCCGCCCCCTTTTTTCAAACACGTTTGCACAGGGCCCGAAGCCGCACAGGCGAAAGGGCGTAAGAAAAGGAGAGCCAATATGGTTTCACCAAAACCTAAACAGAGAAGAGTTCTGGGGCATAGAGTTTGGGCGGCAAGGGAGCTATACCTGCTTCTCCTGCTTCCGCTCATCTGGTACGTCATCTTCCGCTACATCCCGCTCTACGGCGTACAGATCGCCTTTCGCGATTACAGGCCTGTGCGCGGCTTCTTCGGCAGCGAGTGGGTCGGGCTGAAACACTTTGAGCGCTTTTTCAATTCCTTTTACTTTGAACGCGTGGTCGGCAACACCCTCGTCATCAACTTCGTGAGCCTGCTCGTCGGCTTTCCCATCCCCATCCTGTTTGCGCTGCTGCTCAACGAGATTCAGAACGTGCGATACAAAAAGGTGCTGCAAAACGTCACCTATATCCCGCACTTCCTCTCCGCGGTGGTGCTGGTAAGCATCCTTCAGCTCATGTTCAACCCCAACACGGGCGTTTACAACATGCTGCGCGCGCAGTTTGGCCTGGGCACCACGAATTATTTCGCCACCGAGGGCGCGTTCAAGCCGATGTACGTCCTCTCGGGCCTTTGGCAGAACATGGGATGGGATTCGATCCTCTACATCGCGGCGCTGGCGGGCATCGACCCCGCACTCTACGAAGCGGCGACGATCGACGGGGCGACGCGCATCCAGAAGATCCGCTACATCGCCATCCCCAGCATCATGGGCACCATTACCATCATGCTGCTGCTGCGCTGCGGGCAGATCATGAACATCGGCTATGAAAAGGTGCTGCTGATGCAAAACGACCTCAATCGCGCTTCCAGCGACGTGATCTCGACCTACGTGTACCGCGTCGGCATTCTGGAGGGCAACTATTCGTATTCGACGGCCATCAACCTGTTTAATTCGCTGTGCAACATCGTCCTGCTCTTCTTCGCCAACCTGCTGGCAAAGCGCATGGGCGGAACCAGCCTGTGGTGAGAGGAGGCGGCATCGTGAAAAAATCCACGGTCATCCGGGAGACAAAGCGCGACCGCATCTTTCTGGGCATTCTGCTCGCGGTTTCGCTGATAATCCTGGTCATCGAAATCTATCCGCTGATCTACGTGGTCAGCGCCTCGTTCAGCTCTTCGGACGCGATCTCCCTGGGCAGGGTTTACCTGCTGCCGGTGGAGCTCAATTTGAAGGGCTATGAGATGCTGATGGAGAACAAGGACATCCTGCTGGGCTTTAAAAACAGCTCGATTTACCTGGTCGTCGGAACCCTCATCAACATGCTGCTGACGACGCTGATCGCCTATCCCCTCTCGCGCAGGGAGCTGCCGGGGCGCAATATCCTGACGCTGTTCGTGGTGCTGACGATGTACGTGCAGGGCGGACTGATTCCGACCTACCTGCTGGTGAGCGATCTGAAAATGGTCGATACCCTGTGGGGGCTGATATTGCCCAACGCGATCGTGACGACGAACATGATCATCATGCGCACGTACTTTCAAAGCTCCATCCCCGAGACGCTGCACGAGGCGGCGGTGCTCGACGGATGCAACTACACGCGCTACCTGCTGCGCATCGTGCTGCCGCTCTCGATGCCCATCATCGCGGTCGTCGGCCTCTACTACGCCGTAGGCCACTGGAACAACTACTTTGACGCGCTGATCTACCTGCGTTCCAGCAGCAAGCAGAGCCTGCAGCTGGTGCTGCGCAACATCCTGCTCGCCAACCAGGTCAATGCGGGCGACGGCTCCTACGCGGAGAGCTCGAAGCTGGGCGTTACGATCAAGTACTCCGTCATCGTCGTCAGCTGCATCCCCATGATGATCGCGTATCCCTTCGTGCAGAAGTTCTTCGTCAAGGGCGTCATGATCGGCGCGCTCAAGGGCTGATCCCCCGGTAAACAGACAAATGAGGAGGAAAACCATGAACAGGGAAGAAAACTTCGACAAGGTCCTCTCGCAGCACAAGATCGACAAGGTGTCCTTCTATCGCTTCCGCGCGCGCTACCCGCGCCTGCACGGCAAGAACGCGCGGCTGAGCTACCACGGCTTTGGCGGCGAGGTGACGGTCGCCAAGGTCTGCACTGATCAGGGCGCCTGCGGCTGGGGCGAGCTGAGCGACAGCCTTCAGGATGCGAGGGCAACGGCGGAGCGCATAACGGGAAAGTGCCTGACGGATATTTTTTCCGCCGGCACGGGTATTCTGGATGATACGCTCAAGGCGCTGGACATTCCGCTGCACGACCTGGCGGGCATGATCCTCGGATTGCCGGTCAGCCGCATGATTTCCGAGAGCGCCAGCCCGAAGATTCGCGTCTACGACGGCGCGATCTACATGAACGACATCATCCCCGAGGATCGTCCGCAGGGGGTGGAGCAGGTTCTGGCCGATTGCGCGTACGACTACGCGCTGGGCCATCGCACGCTCAAGATCAAGATCGGCCGCGGCAGCATCTGGATGGAGCATGACGCGGGGCTCGCGCGCGACATCGAGGTCGTGCGGCGCATCCACGAGGCGTTCCCGGACGCGGGCCTGATGGTGGACGCCAACGACGGCTACAGCGTCGAGGACGCCATCGCCTTTCTGGAGGGAATCGGGGACGCGCCGCTCGTCTGGTTCGAAGAGCCCTTCCGCGAGGAGGAAAAGGCCAACCGCGCCTTGCGCGAGTACCTCGACGTCCATCGTCCGCGCACGCTGATCGCGGACGGCGAATCCATGACGGACATCGACCTGCTGCACGATCTCGCCGCTAAAGGCCTGCTCGACGTGTGGCAGCCGGACGTGTGCGGCTACGGATTTACGGCCTGGCGGAAGCTGATGAAGGAGATCGAGGAGAAGGGCTACCTCGCCTCGCCGCACGCTTGGGGCAACGTGGTCAAGACGCACTACTGCGCGCACCTGGCCGCCGCGTATCCTCATCACATCCCCTGTATCGAGGCGGTGCTTGGCGAGTCCGAGGGCGTGGATTACGGCGGGTATGAACTGCATAACGGCATCATGACGCTGCCGGACCGTCCGGGCTTTGGCATGGACCTCATCTGGGCGCCGGAGGTGTAAAGAAGAACGGGGCATTCGCATGTGGGAAGGTGCGAATGCCCCGTTAATATACCAGGCTGCATGGATCAATAAAGATTCAGAAAGGCGCGGCTCCCGCGTCAGATCGGATTCTGAACGGCGTCCAGGGGCGGCACCCTGTCGGCCTCGCGCGTTTGCAGAAGGCCCGTGTAGTCCCCATCCCAGCGCGAAAGAGAGGATAGATCAGCCGCGATGCTGCTGCGCGGTCCGATACGGGTGGTCGTGCCGTGCTGCTCGTAGCAATAGTCGATTTTTTCGCCCGAAAACGAGGCGGTGATGTCGAGATTGCGCAGCGCATCCTCCAGTTCGTCTTCGGTGCGCCCCTCGATGGGCAGAAGGACGGTGAGGTCGACGGGAATCTGCAGCAGCTCCTGCCGGCCGCTGTGCGTGCCCGGCAGATCGAAGACGTCGATGGCGTCGCAGGTGCCGCAGCGTTCAAAGGCTTTGACGAACGCGCCCTCCGTCTGCGTCGTGAAGGTGACGTCGTAGACGCCGAAATCACCGGACGCCTTCGCGAGCGTGCCCTGGAGGCGGTAGAGTGCGTAGCGGTCGTTCGTGACGGATAGACCGGCTATGTCCTCGGGCAGGCGCAGCCATACTGGCTCGCCGCCGTCGTCGAACTCGTCAACCATGAGCTGTCCCAGGGTTTCGACAGGTACGGTCTGCCCCCACCGCTGCGTGTAGAGGCCCTCCTGCAGGCGGAAAAAACGGTCGAACGTGAAGCGTACGCTGCCCGCCGGCACTGCCTCTGCATAGGGTACGCCCTCCAACGGCAAAACAAGCGTTTCTTCCCGATAAAAAGGCAAACCGCTGTTCAGGCGCCGCCGGCAGCTCAGCGTATAGCCGCACAGATCTCCCTTCCCCTCAAGGGGCAGCGCGGCCAGCAACACCGCGTTTTCCCTGCCGCCTAGGCCGACCCAATGGCGAGCCAGGATGTCCGGCGGATCGACGTAATCAAAGTATCTCTCCGGCGCGGTTCGACAGGCGCCGCCCGCCAAACAAAAGTCGGTCAGCTCCTCGGCGGGTGTATCCGCGGTGAGCCGAAGCCAGACGTTGTAGACGGGCTCTCCCAGCGCACCGAAGACCTCGTCCGCCGTGAGCGAGGCGCGCCATTGCACCCAATCGACATCTTTCGGGCATTCGAGCGAGCCGGCCAATAGGGCCTCGTCGATAAAGTAACTCAAGAGCGCGCTGTCGTATTCCAAAATGCCATAGGAGGCTACAGAGACATCCGGGGCGGGCTCGTAGGGCCAACGCGACAGCGTCGCTGCGAGGTCGACCTTCCAGGTATCCCCGACAGGCCGGAGGACATAAGGGATGCTGAAAGCCCTGCGGGTATGCTCCAGCTCCTGCTGCATGGCATTTAAGCGCAGCGCGATTTCTTCCGCCGAATCCGGCTGATAGAGGTTTTCCAGCCCTTCTGTCTTGTTCACAAAGGCTTCCTCCTGCGTGAGGTCTAAAGCCGTCAGCGAAAGCGTAACGACGGCGCACGCGTCCGATCGCTCCACGCTGGCGAGCGCGGCGTCCTCGATGGAAGGGTAGACCGCGAAGCGCATGTGATCAGGCGGCGCCCAGTTGGCCAGCGCCTCGCCGTCGAGGCAGAGCGCTGCGGCCAGCGCCCGGTCGTTCGCCTTCAAGGCCGCCTGAAATCGCAGGGCGATTTCTCCGGGCGCGTCTTCGCCCTGCGCGGGGCAGACAGAGGCGATCAGCAGGCAAAGGATAAGACCAAGCCGCGCGCTCCATTTCCTGACCATCCAAATTCCTCCCCATCGTATCAAGGCATAAACAGGAATTACCCTCCATCCAAACGGCTGAACGGGTACGTTTCTTCCCCTGCAACCAATTTTGGGATTTTGCGAGCGGGTGCCTCCTGTTTTTTGCCTGTCACAATAAGCGTAAAGTAAAACGCGAGATTTGAAAATCCTTTCGGGCTTCAAACCTCGCATTTATTTTTTGATTCTGCGCCCATTCAGCGGCCGCTTTTCGGCAGCAGCGGCTTCACGGCTCTTCGTCTGCTTCCTGCGCAGGAGGGGAAGAGACAGGGTTAAAACGCCGTCTGTATGTGCTGCACGTCCACGCGCGCATGCGTCCGCGTGGACTCGTAGGCGGCGACGGCCACCTCCAACGCGCGCGCGCCGTCCGCGCCGGAGGCGTTCGGCTCCCTGCCCGTGCGGCATACGTCCACGAACTCGCGAACGAGGCCCGCGTCGCCGTCCTCGTTCCAGACGATGTCCTCCAGGAGGTCGCCCTCCGGATCGATCAGGTGATTGACCTGCGCAAACGCCTTGAGGTTCAGCGAACCCTTCGTGCCGATGATCTCCATATCCACCTGCGGCCAGATGGGATAGTTTTTGTGGTGCGCCCAGCTGCAATCGATGGTGGCGATCGCGCCGGATTCCATCTGCGCGGCGACGATGCCGCAGTCGTCTATGTGGCGGTTATGGATGAGGTCTCCGCTTTCGCAGTAGATGTTTTTGAATTCGCTGCCCGTGAAGTAGCGCATCAGGTCGGCCAGGTGTACGGTGTGATCCATCACGCCGCCGCCGCCGGAGAGCGCAGGGTCGATGAACCAGCCGCAGGGTATTTTGCCGTGATTGATGCCCGTGATGCTGACGATGCGGCCGATCTTTCCGGAATCGACGATCTGCTTGGCCTGCTTTACGTTTGGGTTAAAGCGGACGGGGAAGGCGTTCATGATGCGCACATCGTTGTCGTGCGCGGCCCGCAGCATGCGCTCTGCGCTGGCGGGATCGACCGCGAAGGGCTTTTCCACGAGGATGTGCTTGCCCGCCCTGGCGGCATCCACCGTGACCTCGCAGTGCATGCGGTTGTTGGTGCAGATCATCACCCCGTCGATATCCTGCGAGAGCAGCTCGTGATAATCCTGATAGTAGCGGGTGCCAAAGCGCGCGGCCATCTGCGTGCCGCGGTATTCGTCCGCGTCCGCGATGCCGACGAGCTGCGTGCCGGGTAGCTTCAGGAGGTTCGTCGTATAGCTGACGGCGTGCATGTGCTCGAAGCTGATGACGCCAATTTTGATGTTCTTCATATCGTAATCCCCCTTACAGCGTGACCGGCTTGCCGGCTTGGGACGACTCCAGCGCCGCTAGAGCGACGCGCAGCACCTTCAGCGCTTCCTCGCCCGTGACGGCCGGAGCGGTGCCATGATCCACGCAATCGATGAACTTTTGCAGCTCCAGCGTATAGGGCTCCATCGGCCCCAGCACGGGGGACAGGTAGTCGGTTTGGTGCGCGCCGCCCTCGGCGGTTTCCAGGGTGATGGGCGCGTCCTGAATGCTGTCGTATTCGAGCTGGGCCTTCGTGCCCACGATTTCAAACGCGGTATGGAATGCGGAGCCCTTGGGCAGCGCCCAGCTTCCCTCGACATGGCATATCGCGCCGTTTTGCAGCCGGAGGACGAGCATGCAGTGCTCCTGCCCCGGCACAGTGCCGCCCAGGCTCAGCGCATATACGCGCTGGACGTCGCCAAAGGAATGCATGATCCAGTCCAGGTCGTGAATCACCAGGTCGAGAATGGGGCCGCCGCTCTTTTCGTAATCCTGATACCAGCCCTCCCAGCTCCAGGCAGGAAAGGCCTGGTTGCGCATCGTGCGGATGAGCCGCGGCGTGCCCAGACGGCCGCTCGCGCACAGGGACGCGGCGTCCACATAGTTGGGAAAGAAGCGCAGCACATGGCCCACGGAAAACTTGACGCCGCATTCGCGCGCGACGGCGATCATGTCCTCCGCCTCCTCTGCGGTGCGCGCGACGGGCTTTTCGCAGAAAACGTGCTTGCCCGCGCGCATGCCTGCGACGGCGTAGTCGTGGTGCATGTAGGTCGGCAGGCACACGTCCAGCACGTCGAATTCGGCCTCCCGCAGCATGGTGTCAAAATCGGTGTAGACCTTCGCGCCGTGCGCGTCGGCAAGCGGCTGTGCCTTTTCGGCAAAGAGGTCGCAGAATGCGACGGGCCTTGCGTTTTCGATGGAAAGATATCCGTTTGAATGGGTGCGGCCCATCGTGCCGCAGCCGATCAGGGCGATGCGTACCATATCAGCAGTCTCCTTTGTCGGTCGATGAGGAAGCCCCAAAATCACGTCGGCGGGGCCTGTAAAGCCGCAGGCTCAGGCGCGCCGCGAGCGCCATGGCGCGGTCGTTTTGTCCCAGCAGGTTCATGGCGTGCGCGTCGCTGCCGGGGGAAAAGCGGACGCCGCGCGCTGCGAGCGCGCGCACGGTGCTCTCGCGCGGGGTGCCCGTCGCGCCGTGCAGCTCGCAGGACTTGCCGCTTTGGGCGAGTGCGTCCGCCAGCTGCGCGACGAACGCCGCGTCGAGATAACGCGCGCAGATGTCCGCGCAGATGCGCTTGCGGCCTTCGTAGGTAGTGCCCTTGCCCAGCATGGGGCCGATAGGCAGATAGCCCTCGGGATGGCCGAGCACGTCGCCCTCGCCACGCGCCTGGGCGAGCAGGAGGCGCTTATACGCCTCCCAATAGCCGTCTGCAAAGTAATCGCCGCGCCGCAGCTCGCCGTCATAGGCGACGTAGTGCGGGCTGGTGATGATCAGGTCGCACAGTTCTCGAACGCCCTCCGGCAGGCGAAGGCGTCCGTCCGGGCCGGTGCAGGTTTCGATGCCGCAGAAGACCTCAACCCCTTCGCGGGCTCCCGCGCGGCGGATGCGCTCAAAGTGCAGGGCGAGCGCATCCGCCGTATGCGTCACGTTTTTGAGGGAGGCGCCGGGATCGAACGGGTCGAAGTGATCGGTGATGGCGAGGCTGGTGATGCCGCGAAAGGCGGCAAGGCGCACGACGTTTTCGACGGATTCCTCGCCGTCGGAAAACGAGGTATGCACATGATAGTCGATCACGGGTAAGGGCCTCCTCACTTGATGCCGGAGAGGGAGATGCCCTCTACAAAGTAGCGCTGGAAGGCGATGTAGAGCGCCATCACGGGAATGATGGCGACGGTCGCCGCGGCCAGCTTGAGGTTATACGAATCGTAGTACTGGCTGGAAAGCTTGGCGATGGCGATGGGCAGGGTGCGCAATCTGTCGCTGTTGACGACGAGCAGCGGCCACTGGAAAGCGTTCCAGCTCCCGATCATTTTCTGAATGGCGATGACGGCGATGAGCGGCTTGACGTTGGGCAGCACGACGCGGAAGAACGTCTTCGTCTCGCCCGCGCCGTCGATGCGCGCCGCCTCGAGCAGCGGCGTGGGGATGCTCGTCATGAAATTGCGCGCAAGGAAGATGCTGAACGCGTCGCACATGCCGGGAATCATGAGCCCTGCAAATGTATCGACCAGGCCCAGAGAGGAGGCCATGATGAAGAGCGGAATGATCGTCGCCACCCAGGGAATCATCGTAGAGGAGAGAATCAGCATGAACAGCGCATTTTTGCCCTTGAAATCGAACTTGGCGAAGCCATAGCCCGCGAAGAGCACGATGACGACGTTAGAAACCACCTGTACGGCGGTGACGATCAGGCTGTTGGCGTAGTAGGCGCTGAAATTCCACTTTTGAAAAAGCTCGGTAAAGTTTTCGATGCGCCAGGACTTGGGAAGGAGCGTGGGCTTGAGCTGGTAAAACTCCGCAGGCTCCTTGAAGGCGGAGAGGATCATCCATAAAAAGGGAAAGGCGACGACGACCGTGATGGCGATCATGGCGGCGTAAAGGCCCGTCCTCTTCATCGCCGTGCGGGTCCTGATGCTGGCGGTATTTTGCATGAGCTGTACCCTCCTCGCTTACATGACGTCCATCTTGGTGACCTTGTACTGGATGACGGTGATGACCATGACGATCAGGAACAGCACGAAGGACATCGCGCAGGCGTAGCCCATCTTGAAGCTCTGAAAGCCCTTTTCGTATATATAGTTTACGATCGTCTGCGTGCTGTTGAGCGGACCTTCCAGCATGTAGGTTTCCTGGAAGATCATGAACACGCCGATGACGTTTGTGAGCAGCAGGTAGGTGTGCGCGGGCTTGAGCATGGGGAACGTGATGTGGCGGAACGTCTGCCAGCCGTTTGCGCCGTCGATGGACGCGGCCTCCTTGATTTCGCCGCTGATGTCCTGCAGGCCGGCGAGGTAGATGAGCATCGCCGCGCCGAAGCCCTTCCAGATTTTGAAGAGAATGACGGACATGACCGCAGTGGAGGCGTTGGATATCCAGCCGATGCCGGGCAGGCCGACCGCGTTCAGGATGGCGTTGAACAGGCCGAAGGTGGGCTGATAAAACCAGTCGAACAGAATGGCGGCCGCGACGGTGGAGGTCACCACGGGCGAATAAAAGACCACGCGGAAGAACTTAAGTCCGCGTATCCGGGTATTCAGCAGCATTGCGGCGCCGAGGCCGACGGCCATGACGAGCGGCACGTAAATGAAAAATTTGGCCATCGTGAGGCTGGAGGACCAGAAGTACTTGTCGTTGAAGAGCTTGACGTAGTTGTCCACCCCCACGAAGGTCTTTTTGGGGCTCAGCGCCGACCAATTCGTGAAGCTGATGGGCAGCGCCATCAGGACAGGAATCAGCGTGACTGCGCAGATGTAGAGCACGGCGGGCGCGACGAACAGGTAAGGGGAAAGCTGGTGCGCGGACAGCCGCTGTCTTCTGACCGCATGGGGCGCGCTGGATGCCTTCATGAGGACGCCTCCTTGGAGAAAGGTTTATTTATTGACTGAAAAAAGTAAGGAAGGAAAGCACCCGGCCGCGCCGGGCGCTCGGATGTTTGACCAGGTATCGTCAGGTAAGAAGGGATGCATGAAGGGGAAACTTCCCCTTCATGTGAAATCGTATCGACCGGCTTTGCCGGTCGGGCGGGGGGTTTTCCGGAGTCAGATGCGAAGCATTTGCGGAGGAAAACATCTCCCGAAACCTTCGCGCAAAATGAATCTTCATTTTGCGCGAGGCCATCGACAAAGTCGATGACCGGTGCACCCGGCCCCGCCGGGCGCTGAAACAGCATGTAGGGAAACCGTGCGTCAGATGCCGTCCGCGAGCTCCTCGTTGAGCGCGGCCTGCATTTCGTGCAGGATGGTATCGACATCCTCGTCCGTCTTAAGAATGCGCTCATAGCCGTCGGACCAGGCGGTATTCAGCGCGGAGGTCTGCAGCGTGCCGACGAAGGAATCCTTCAGGGAGTCGATCGCGACGGCGACCTTCGGATTTTCCTTGAGCCCGGCGTCTTCCAGCAGCGCCTTGCGGGCGGGCAGCTCGCCGGTCTTGAGCGTCCACTGCTTTTCGACCTCTTCGCTGGAAAGGAACTGAATGAAACGGGTCGCCGCGTCGGAGGGCGCCTTGGCGCTGAGCACATAGGCCCAGGAGGTGACGCAGGTAGCACGGCTGTCGCCGCTCTGCGGGATCAGGCCCACGCCGTAGTTGAGATCCGGCGCGGTGGTGACGAGATTGCCGATCATGGCCGGATGACCCAGCATCAGGGCGACAAGGCCCTGACGGAAGCCCGCCCAGTTCTTGGTGAATTCGGTGTTGTAAACCTTGTCCTCCTTGTAGAGGGCGGCCATCTCCTTGATCGCGTTGACGGCGGCTTCGTCGTCCGCGAAGACGAATTCGTTCTTTTCGGCGTCGTAGAACTTGCCGCCCTTTTGCTCGATGTAGGACAGCACCTCGGGATAGTAGCCCTTGCCGCCCCAGCCGGACTGGGTCATGGAGCCGCTTTCGTCGCGAAGGGTAAGCTTGCGCGCCCAGTCGAAGAACTCATCCCAGGTCTGTGGGCCCGCTTCGGCGTCAAGACCGGCGGCGGCAACCAGATCCTTGTTCCACAGGCAGATGATGGTTTGCGTATCGGTCGGCATGCCGTAATATTGACCGTCAAACTTGAGGCCGTCGACCGTCGCGGCGACGAAGTCTTCGGCGATGGATTCAGTGGACATGACGCTTTCGTCGAGCGGCTGGATGGAGCCGGCATCCGCCAGCTTGGCGACCATGCCGGACTGTACCTGGAACACGTCGGGCGCGGAGGCCGTAGCCAGAGAGGGGATCAGCTTTTCCGTGTAATCGCCTTCCGGGATGAATTCTACGTTGATTTTGATGTCGGGGTTGGCGGCCTCGAACTGTTTGACCAGCTCGGTCATCATTTCGTCGCGCGCAGCGCTGGAATGCTGCCAGTACGTCAGGGTGACGGGTTCCTCCGCAGTTGCGGGCGTCAGCAGGGTCAGGCACATCGCAAGCGCGAGCAGAGCGAGAGAGATACGCTTTTTCATGGTGCTTCCTCCTAAGATTTACTGGGTTGCCTATGCATAAACCGACGGGCCCATCGGTTTATAAACGCTTAAACCTTGACCGATTTAAAGAATTTTTTGTCCAGCACGTAATGGGCCATGCCCTTGATGGACGCGTCGGTTCCCTGACGGGAGGCGATGACGGAGAGGCTGCCCGCAAAGGGCTTGAGCGCGCGGGCCTTCAGGCGTTCGGCAAAATCGGATTCGATGCTGGGCAGCCTGGCGAGGGGGCCGCCCAGCACGAGCATTTCAGGGTTGAAGAGGTTGATCACGTTGACCAGCGTGACGCTCAGCACGTCGAGCTGCTCGCTTATGACCTGCAGGGCGGGTTCCTCGCCCGCCAGGTATTGATCGACGAGGTCGTCGTAGTTCAGGCGGGAGACGTCCGGCATGCTGACGCCTTGCCGCTGCTCACACAGGCGCGCGTAGCGGCGAAGCGCGGGCTGTTCGCCCAGCAGCGTGCCAACACAGCCGGAGGCCGAGCACTTGCAGCGCTCGCCGTGCAGATCGACAACCGTGTGGCCCAACTCCATGCCGCAGTTATCCACGCGGAAGAGCTTGCCGCGCGTGAGCAGCGAGAGGCCAACGCCATTGTCGCACAGTACATAAGCCATGCCCTTCGCGGATCGGATGCCCGCGAAGTACTCGCCCAGCAAGAGGGCGTCCGTATCCTTGAATACATACACCTCGGTGGCCCGGCCAAAGCAGGCGTCCGCAAGCGCTTGCAGGTCGATGTTTTCCACGTACAGCGCCGCGGAATAGGCGAGCGAGCGCCGCGTGTAATCGATGATGCCGGGCACGCTGAACGCGACCGCCGTGATTTTGCCGGCGAGCGCGGGGTCGTCATTTTGGAAGCAGCGGATAGCCTCCTGAATCCCCTCGGTCAGCGTCTGCGCGTCGTGCACCGGCATGGGCAACAGCCGCCGGTATACGATCTCGGCGCAGAGGTTGACGGCGCCGACCAAAATGCCCTTTGGCGTGACGCGCAGCGACAGCACATAGGCAAAGGCTCCGTTCAGGCTGTAGAGCATGGGCTTGCGCCCGCCGCTGGATTCTCCAAAGCACGTCTCGACGATCAGGCCCTCTTCGACGAGCTCGTGAATGAGGCTGGAAACCGTCGCGGCGCTCAGCTGGGTGGCATCGATCAGGTCCGCCTTGCAGCGCACATGTTCATCCCCGAACGAGCTGAGGATATTTTGCTTGTTGATGTATTTGATGGTTTCCTTGCCTGCCTTCACCATGAAAGTTCACCTGCCTGTCTTTCGTCTTTCAGCGCCAGATGTCGGGCAGCGGCGCGCATGCCGCATCCCGGAGGCTTCCCACGCCGAGGCGCTCGCACAGCGCGGGAAGAAAGTCGATATTCTGCACGCGCTGCGCCACGCGCAAACCGCTGCGCACGCCCGGCCCCTGAATGGCCGCGAAGATGTGCTGGCACTTTTCGTGCAGGCTGTCGTGGGTCGCGTGCAGCGTGGACAGATACGCGTGTTCCGTGGAAAAGTGCGCGCCTTCGACGGGGCTGACGACCATGTCGGCGTATTGCGGGCAGACGCCGCGCGCGCGGAGCTCTGCGGAGGTCAGCACCTGATCGACGAACGGAAGCGCGAGCAGGCGGTTTTTGAGCGCATCCTGCTGAACGCCTCCCCGGTCGAAAAATACCTGACATTGAATGTCATGCGAGGTGAGCAGCGCGTCGAAGTCCGCCTCGGGCAGCGGGCCCACCGTATGGACGGCGACCCGGCTCAAGCCGAACGCCCGCAGCGCTTGGACGAGCTCGGGAATGCGGCTCTCGCCCTGGCAGGAGATCATGCCGTGGTCGGTGCACAGGAGCAGCGTCCAGTCTCCCTGCGCCTGCAGGACATCCAGCACGCGCGCAAGCATGCGGTCGATCGCTTCCAGCCGCGCGCGCACGTTTTCAACGCGCGCCTCCTCGGTGGCGGCGAGCCCCGCGGGGTTGTGGCCGACGCTGTCCAGGTCGTCCGCGTAGAAGAATACAGCGCGCGGCGCTTCGTCGAAGCGCCAGGTTTTTTCCTTCAGCGTGAGCGTGCCCTGCGTAAGCAGCTCCAGCAGCAGCGCAAAGCGCACGGCGTAATCCCCACCCGGCTGCACGTACAGGGCGCGGGGGTCGTCCCGCTGTGCGCCCCTGCCTTCGAGCGCAAACTGCTGGATGGAAACAAAGGGAATGTTCTGCTCGCGCAGCAGTTCCCCGACGGTCTGCGCTCGATTGTAGCGGCGCAGCGGCACGATAGCGTTTTGCGCCCGATCGTAATACTTGTCGCAGTTGCCGGTGCCCGCGCTGTAACAGCCGCTCACGATGGCGCACTGCATGGGATACGTAATGGAGGGGATGCCGGTGTAGGCGTTTTCAAAGAAGACGCCCGAGCGCATCAGGCGGTGAAGCGCGGGAAAGCGCCTTTCGGCGTCGGGCGTTTGCAGATAGTACGCGCCCAAGCCGTCCAGATTGATGTAAAGGAGTCTGCCATTCATGCGCTCACCTTAATAATTTAGTCATTAAAAAAAGTTTGCGCCATTAGAATACGACACTTTACCTCTTGTGTCAATAGTTAACGGAAAATTTTGTGCAAAACGGGAAATCAAAAAATAAAAACGCCTTTTTAGATCCTTTGTTCCGGTCAACTTTTTTGCATGACTGGAAAAAGATCTAAAAAGGCGCAGAAGCCTTATGCGACGGAGCGATCAGAATCGCACCGTACGACCCGCTGTACGGCAAAGTATGCGGCCCTGGTCGAGCACGTGCACGCCGCCGACGAAGACGTGCTCGACGCCCTCCGGAGAGGCATTCGGCTGGCCCAGCCCCACAAACGTGGCTCGATCCTGCAGCGTCTGCGGATTCATCACGACGATATCGGCCGGAACGCCTGTCTCCATGCGGCCCAGGCCGCACAATCCGACGGTTTCGGCGGGAAGCAGCGTCGCGCGGGCGATAGCCTCCTCCCAGGTCAGATCCCCGCGCTCGATCACCATCTTGCGGAAGTAGCGGGGGAAGCTTCCGGCGATTTGCGGATGTCCCTCGCCGGGCTCATAGGCGCCCGCGTCGGTGGAGGGCATGGCCTGCGGGTGGCGCAGGATTCGGTAGATCGCCTCCTCGTCGCCGGCGAAGACGACGGCGGAGTCGCCGGCGTGCTCGCTGCGCACATGCGCATACAGTTCCTCGTCCAGCAGCTGCCCGCGGTGCTCGCCTGTCGCCATGCGGATGTGCCATAGTTCGATGTTGTTGGCTTCCATGATGTCGCGGTCGAAGAGCGCCGTGCCGATGCCGGTCGCCCAGTCGGTATACATGCCGCTGTCCAGTCGGATGTCCAGACCGCTGCGTCGCGCGCAGTCCACGAGCGCGAGCGCCTCGTCCTCCACACCGACGCCGTACTGGTACACGAAGTGCGAGATGAGCATCCGCGCGCCCGTCGCGCGCGCGATAGAGACGGCCTCCACGAGCGAGTAGAGGTCCGTCTGCGTGCGCATGTGCGTGTCGATGGAGACGATGCGCCCGCGCGCGGCCGCGATCTGACAGAGCGGCAGCACCTCGTCCATCGAGCTTCCGGGCGCGTAACCCAGGCCGAGGGAGAGCCCGCAGGCCCCCTCGTCGAACGCCTTTTCCAGCAGCGCGCACATGCGGTCGATCTGGCCGCCTGCCGCGGGCGTGCGCGTGTCGTGCAGGCCGACGGTTTCGCGCAGGGTGCAGGAATGCCCGATCATCTCCGCCTGGCGGATGATAAAGCCGCGCTCTTCCTGCTTTTGTAAAAAAGCGCCGATGTCGCAGGGGCTGAAGCCGCAGTTTCCGCCCACGGTGGTCGTAATGCCCTGGCGCAGCGAAAGCTCGCCTGCGTAGGCGTCGCCGTCCAGATGGCCGTGCACGTCGATGAACCCCGGGCAGACGATGCAGCCCGCGGCGTTTACGGTCTTTTCGCCGCACAGGGGATCGCGCGATATGCAGGCGATGCGACCGTCCTTGATGCCGACGTTCAGCAGATGATTTTGAAGCGTGCGGGGATTGACGACGAATCCACCCGTAATCACCGTATCAAACATGTTGCATCCCTCGATATGACGTAATGATGTGCGGGTGCTTTGCCGGAAGCAGGGCACGCCTGCGCCCGGCAAAACATCCCTGAAGCCCCTTGGCTTAAACCGGAGAGAAGGGAGGCCCGAAGGCCTCCCTTTAAGGCTGAAACAGGCAACCGTCAGAACATCAGCTTGAACTCGGTCCAGATGTCCTGGAATTTGCTCTCGTCCGCGCCCAGATCCTTCACGTATTCGGCGTCCTTTACGCGGTCAAAAATGCCGCTGAACACGGTGTTTTCCCTGTAGGCATCGGACAGGAAGTCCTGAGCGGCGGCATTGGGCGAGCAGTAATACTGCCACTCCGCGCAGGTCGCGGCGACCTGGCCGTCCAGCAGGTAGTTGATGAAGGTGTTGGCGTTCCCGGCATGCGGGGCGTTCGCCGGAATGAAGAGACCGTCGATGCCAAAGCCCAGGCCTTCCTTCGGCCAGACCACCTTGAGGTCGGGGTTCGCGTCCAGCGCCAGCGCCACAAAGGGCGTGAAGGTATAGGCCACGGCGATGTCGCCGGAGACGAGCGAGTTGTGCAGGTTTTCGTATTCGAGCATGTGAACGTTGTCGCGGATAGAGAAGAGCTTTTCCTTCGCCTCGGCGAGCACCGCGTCGTCCGTCGTGTTCATGGATTGGCCCATGGAGAGCAGCACCATGCCGATGGTCACGCGCGCGTCGTCGATCAGGCCGAGGGAGTCCTTGAGGGAGGGATCCCACAGGTCCTCAAACCCGTCGATTTCGATGTCCACCAGATCCGGATTGTAGATGATGAGCGGAATGCCGCTCATGTAGGGAGCGACGTACTCGTTGTCCGGGTCGAAGTACTGCGAGGTGAACTCGGGGTTCAGATTCTGGTAGTTGGGGATCAGATCCTTATTCAGCTTCTGCATCAGCCCTTCCTGGCGGGCGGTGTTGAGGATGTAGTCGCTGGCCAGCACCACGTCGTATTCCGAGGCGCCGTTTTCCTGCAGCTTCTTGAGCATTTCCTCATTGGTGGAGAACGGCGCATAGTTGACCTTAATGCCTGTTTCCTGCTCGAAGGGCTTGATGACGGTTTCATAGTCGATGTAGCCGTCCCAGGAAAAGATGTTGAGCACCTTTTCCTCTTCCGCCATGGACGCGAAGGGGATCGTCAGCATCGACAGGGCGAGCAGCAGAGATAGCAGCTTTTTCATGGGTTGCCTCCTTTAGTCCTTTATCATCAATCCCGGGTCTCGGGTTGATTTTGTTCGTGCTTTCTTTTTAGACGCTGGCGCGCCTGCCAGAGTTGCGCGATGGCGACAAACAGGAACACCGCGCCCAGCAGCAGCGTGCACAGGGCATTGATTTCGGGCGTTCCGCCGTTGCGCAGGCCCGTGTAGACCTTGAGGGGCAGCGTAGTCGTGGTCGCGCCCGTCACGAAGAAGGAGATGACCACGTCGTCCAGCGACATCGCCAGCGCCAGCAGCATGCCGGAGGCGACGGAGGGCGCGATAAGGGGCAGCGTGATATCCCGAAGGACGCGCCAGGGGCCTGCGCCCAGATCGCGCGCCGCCTCCTCGATGGCTGGATCCATGCCGACCAAGCGGCTGCGCACGTTGATGTACACGTAGGGAACGCAGAACGTCGTATGCGTGATGACGAGCGTAGGCATGCCCAGCGACAGGCCGATGCCGGAGAAGATCGCCAGGTACGCCATGCCCAGGATGATTTCCGGAATCATCATCGGCAGGGTGGAGAGCGTCTCCAGCACCGTCTGTCCGTGAAAATGGTTCTTCGCCATGCCGATGGCGCCCAACGTTCCGATGATACCGGACAGACACATCGACCACAGCGCCAGCACGAGGCTGTTCTTGAGTGCGTCGCCCATCAGGGTGTTGCCCAGAAGGCGGGAATACCAGGCGGTCGTAAAGCCCTGCCAGGCGCCGATCGTGCGCCCGGAGTTGAAGGAGTAGATGACGACCATCAGGATGGGCAGGTACATGACCAGCAGCACCAGCGTCAGATAGATGGGGGAAAAGATCTTGCGCTTCTTTTTCAATCAAAACACCCCCAGGTCCTTGCCGCCGGATTTGCGGTAGGAGACGAAGATCAGCGTCGTCACCGCCATCAGCAGCACCGACAGCGCCGCGCCGAAGGGCCAGTCGCGGCTTTTCAGCAGCTGGTCGCGGATGAGGTTGCCCACCAGCATGAGCGAGCCGCCCATCAGGTCGGAGACGAAGAAGAGCCCCATGGAGGGGACGAACACCAGCACACAGCCCGCCGAGATGCCCGGCAGCGTCAGGGGCAATGTCACCGTGAGGAAGGCGTACCAGGGCTTCGCGCCCAGATCGCGCGCAGCCTCCACGCACGCCCAGTCCATCTTGTCCACCGCGCTGTGGCAGGGCAGGATCATGAAGGGAATGAGGCAGTAGACCATCGCCAGCAGCACCGAACCGTAGCTGCCCAGCATTTTGAGCGGCTTGTCGATCAGTCCCAGCGCCTTGAGGAAGGCATTGATGGGGCCGTTCGCCTGAAGCAGAATCTTCCAGCCAAAAAGGCGGACCAGCGCGTTCGTCCAGAAGGGGACGATCACCAGCAGCATCAGCAGCGTGCGCCACTTGGCGCTCGCGCGCGCCATGCAGTAGCCGAAGGGATAGCCGATGAGGAGGGAGATGAGCGTGGTCCACAGGGAGAGCAGCAGCGAATTGGCGAACACCCGCACGTAGGTCGGATCGAGCAGACGGCGGTAGTTTTCCATCGTAAAGGCGGACTGCACGGTGGAATTGTCGCCCCGCGTCATGAAGGAGAGCACCAGCACGTAACACAGCGGGATCGCCACGAAGAGCACGGCGACCATCGTCAGCGGCACGAGGAACAGCCGCGTTCCGTGCCTGCCCGCGGTCTTAGCCCCGGCCATGAGACGCACCTCCTACCACGCTCGCCTGCGCCGCATCCCAGTACAGGTAGGCGCGCGAACCGACGGCAGGCGCTTCTTCCATGCGCCCGGAGCCCGTCGCCGCGACGTCGAGCCCCGAGGGAAGCGTCACGTGCGTCACCAGCGCGCCGCCCGTATAGCGGTTGAGGTTGACGGTGCCCACAAGGGAAAAACCCTCGACCGGCTTGACGCTCAGGTGCATGCGCTCGTTGCGGATGCACAGCGTCGCCGCTTCGCCCGGACGGAGCTGTCCGCGCGTGAGCGAGACGCGCACCCGGCCGTCGGGACAGGTTAGCTGCGCCATGCCGCCCTCGACGGATTCGACGTCCGCCTCCAGGATCGTGCTTTGGCCGATGAACTGCGCCACGTAGCGGGTTGCCGGGCGCTCGAAGATGTCCTCCGGCGTGCCCAGCTGTTCAAAGCGACCGCCTTGCATGACCGCGATGCGGTCCGACATCCCCAGCGCTTCTTCCTGGTCGTGGGTGATGTAAATGAACGTGATGCCCAGACGCTCCTGCAGGCGCTTGAGCTCCACCTGCATCTGGCGGCGCAGCTGCAGGTCCAGCGCGCCCAACGGTTCGTCCAATAGCAGCAGCGCCGGGTTGCAGCAGAGAGCGCGCGCGATGGCGATGCGCTGACGCTGGCCGCCGGAGAGCTGTGCGGGCATGCGCTTGGCGAAACCCTCCATCTGCACCAGGCGCAGCATCTGCCGGACGCGATCCTGCGTTTCGGCCTTGGAGACGCCTCGGACTCTGAGGCCATAGGCGACGTTCTTCTCCACGTTCATGTGCGGAAAGAGCGCGTAGTTCTGAAAGACGGTATTGACATTCCGCTGTTCCGGGGCAAGCGCCGTGACGTCCTGGCCGTTTAAGATGATGGCGCCCGAATCCGGCGTTTCAAGGCCCGCGATGATGCGCAGCGTCGTCGTCTTTCCGCAGCCGGAAGAGCCCAGCAGCGTGACGAACTCGCCTTTATAGACGTCAAGATCGATGCCGGCGAGCACGTCGCCCTCTCCGAACGATTTTTCGATTCCCTTCAGGGACAGGATGACTTCCTCCATGTCGGCTCCTTCGCGGGGAGAACATCCGTCCTGCCCGCCTTTTGCAATTTCGAGTAAAACCGTATGCTTTGATAAACGCGTTTAGTATAATCCATCTCAGGGTTTGCTGTCAATACAAAGTTTTGCGGGATTGTTTGCGGTGTTTAGAAATAATAAACTTTTTGCAAAACCGCGGGCTCTGTTCAAAAAACCGGCCTGAAAGGACAGGACTCTGCATAGGATGGGCGAGAGGCAGGCCGCCCGGCGGCCGGAAAACGGAGGGATTTTATGCGAAAAGGGATTGTCTGCGCGCTTTCGCTGGCCGTTACGGCGCTCCTGGCGCTGGGAGCGCAGCGGCTGCTGGCCGTGCCCTCCGCGCCGCCGCTGTACGAACAAACGCCCCGGCGCGTGCTCAGGGTCTGGCTGATCGAAGGCTGGACGGGCTCGGACGCCTGGGTGCTCAAGCAGGCGGCCCTGTTTGAAAAGGAAAACGCAGGGGTGAGCGTGCGGGTGCGCCGGGCGCAGCCGGAGGAACTGACGGCGGCGGAGGCGGTCCTGCCGGATCTTCTGCTGTACGAGCCCGGCGCGCTTTCAAACCCCGAGGAGCTGCTCACGCCCGTGGCGGGCGAGACCGGGGTTCGCCCGCAGATCGAGACGGCCGGACGCAGCCGGGACGTGCTCTACGGCGTGCCCGTATGCATGGGCGGCTACTGTGTGCTGGCCAACACGGCCTATGCCGACGGCTCATGGACGCAGGAGTCGATCGCGGGCGCCATGCGCAAGGCGGAGGGGAAAAAGCAGCACGCGGTCAGCGCGCTTCAGATTCCGGCGGACGGCACGCGCTGTTTTTCGGCGGCGGCGCTTTGCATGGGCGAGGCCAGTCAGGGACTGCTTTCCAAGCTTCCGGAGGGCGCGCTGCCGCAGGATGCGCTGGCCGCGACCGCGCAGAAGGCGTATCAGGACTTCACGCAGGGACGCGCCGCGATGCTCGTGTGCACGCAGCGCGAGGTGCGCAGGTTCGCCGCCCTGCGCGAGGCGGGCAAGGGCTTTGAGTTTTCCGTCGCAGCGCCGGAGCGGCCCTATACGGACATGCTGCTGCTGGGCAGCGTGCTGAAGGGAGCGCCGCAGGGCGATCTGGCGGTGTCGTTCCTGTCGGATTTATTATTGGAAGAAAACCAGAAGCTGCTGGGCGGGTACGGTCTGTTCCCGGTGCGGGAGGGTGTGAATCCCTTTTCACAGCGGGATACGCCGCTGCTGCTTCAGGTCTTTGAGCCCCTGCTGTCGGAGGAGCTGCTATGCGCCAACGCCTTTTCCTGGGAGGCGCAGGGCCCGGCGCTTTCGCAGGCCGCTCAGCTCGGTCTTCGCAGCGGCGGCGCGCAGATCGATGCGGTCGGGTTTTACTGAAAAACGTGGAAAATGTGTAGCGCGGGCTTGTAACCGTCGCGCCGACAGGATACAATAATGACATCAAGTTTTGAGGAGACGGCGGATGAACGGCATTTACGAGGCGCTTGCGCCCCTTATACCAAAGCAGCGGCTGATTCCCGACGCGCCCATGCGCGATTATACGACGTTTTGCGTGGGTGGACCGGCTGACCTGCTGGTGGACGCGGCCTCTTCGGCGGAGATTCGTGCGGTGCTTTCGGCCTGCCGGGAGCGGAGCGAGCGCCTGACCGTCATCGGCAACGGATCCAACCTGCTGGTGCGGGACGGCGGCATCCGCGGCGTGGTGCTGCGCATCGCGGACAGCATGGCGGCGATTCGGGTGGAGGGCACGCGGATGACCCTCGAGGCGGGGGCTACCTTGTCCGCGCTGTCGCAGGCGGCGGCGAGGGCGGGGCTGTCGGGCGCGGTGTTCTGCTGCGGCATCCCGGGCACGCTGGGCGGCGCGGCGGTGATGAACGCGGGCGCGTATGGCGGCGAGATGGCGCAGATCGTCTCCTGCGTGAGCGCGCTGGACGGGGAGGGAAACGCCGTACGCCTGTGCGGAGAGCAGCTCAAGTACGGCTATCGCACGAGCGCGCTCATGGAGCGTGGGCTGATCGTGACGGAGGTGACGGTGCAGCTTTCCCCGGGCGACCGCGAAGAACTCCTTTCGCAGATGACGGAGCTCAACCGCCGGCGGCGCGAAAAGCAGCCGCTGACCGTGCCCAGCGCGGGCTCTACCTTTAAACGGCCGAAAAACGGCTATGCCTCGCAGATGATCGACGAGGCGGGCCTTCGCGGCGTGCGTGTCGGCGGCGCGCAGGTTTCTGAAAAACATACGGGCTTTGTGGTCAATGCGGGCGGGGCCACGGCGAGGGACGTCCTTGCGCTGATGGCTTACGTTCAGGATACGGTGGAGGCGCGGTTCGGCGTGCGCCTGGAGCCGGAGGTTCGGATTTTAGGCGAGGAGTAAGCTACAAATGAGATATATGATCGTGACGGGGCTTTCGGGCGCGGGTAAGACGGGCATGCTGCGCCATCTGGAGGACAGCGGCTTTCTTTGCGTGGACAACCTGCCGCCGATGATGATCCCCAAGTTCCTGGAGCTGTGCACGGCTTCCTCTACGCAGGTGAAGGCGGTCGCCATGGCGGTGGACATTCGCGGCGGCGCGTTTTTCGATGCGCGCGCGGTCTGCCGCATCATCGAAGAGGCGAGGGAAGCGGGCTATCCCGTGGAGACGCTCTTTTTGGAGGCAGCGGACGACGCGCTCATCACGCGCTACAAGGAGACGCGCCGCGATCACCCGCTGGCCGGACCCGACGTGTCGCTGACCGAGGCGATCCTGCGCGAGCGCGAGCTCCTTCAGCCTCTGCGCGAGGTCGCGACCTACGTGCTGGACACCTCTGGCCTGCGTCCGCGGCAGGCGGCGGCGCGCGCGGACAAGATGATCTTCGAGGTCGGCACCGATGGACCGCGAATGCTGATCGAGATCCTCTCCTTCGGATTTAAGCGGGGCATACCGAGAGAGAGCGACCTGGTATGGGACGTGCGTTTTCTGCCCAACCCGTTTTACATCCCGGACATCTGCATGTACACGGGGCTGGAGGCGCCCGTGCGCGATTTCGTGCTCCAGAGCCCTGTGACGCAGGAATTCCTGACGCGCGTGGAGGGACTGCTGGACTACCTGCTGCCCCACTACCGCGAGGAGGGCAAGCATCGGCTGATGATCGCGATCGGCTGCACGGGCGGCGCGCACCGTTCCGTCGCTATCGCGGAGGCGCTGGGCGCGTACCTGCGTGGGCAAGGGCTCGCGGTGGACGTGAACCACCGGGATATCGAGCTGGAAAAGCTGCTCTGGCAGACGAAGTAACCGTCTGTGCCGGGGCGCGAAAGCACTTTGGAGGCACTATGTCATTTTCTTCAGATACAAAGGACGAGCTGGCCCGCATTGAGCCGGAGAGCGTATGCTGCATGCTCGCGGAGTTGGCGGCCATCGTCTCCGTCAGCGGCACCATCGGGCTCATGAGCGCGGGGCGCATGCGCCTTACGGTGGAAAGCGAAAACGCAGCGACAGCCCGGCGCGTCTACACGCTCTTCAAGCGCCTGTTCGACGTGCAGCCGGAGCTGACCACGCTGCGCCATACGCGCCTGGGCGGGCGCAACACCTATCGTCTGACGCTGCATGACGACGAGGCGGCCTTCGCGCTGGAGGGCTGTGGTATCCTCAGGCGCAGCGAGCAGGGGCACATCGGCATCAGGCGCACGATTCCCAAGGACATCGTCAGCCGCAAGTGCTGCCGCAGGGCGTTCGTGCGCGGCGCGTTCCTCGCGGGCGGGTCCATCGCCAACCCGGAGCGGGAATATCATCTGGAATTCGTGGTGTCGGACGAGAACTTTGCCGCCTCGCTCATGAAATTCATCGGTAAATACGATCTGAATGTGAAAGTCGTTCACCGAAAAGGCTCGTATGTGATATACTTAAAAGAAGGGGAGCAGATCGTGACGCTGCTGTCCCTCATCGGGGCGCACGCCGCGCTGTGCGAGCTGGAAAACATCCGCATTCAGAAGGACATCCGCAACAACGTCAATCGCATGGTCAACTGCGACAGCGCCAACCTGCAAAAGACGCTGGACGCCTCGACCCGGCAGGTGGAAGCGATCGAGTATATCCGCGACCATTACGGCCTTGAAAACCTGCCGCCGCTGCTGTGCGAGGTGGCGAAGCTGCGGCTCGACTACCGCGAGGTATCGCTTCAGGAACTGGGTGAAATGTTAGACCCGCCCGTGGGAAAGTCGGGCGTGAACCATCGCCTGCGCAGGCTGTACGACTTTGCGCAGGAATTAAGGCAAAAGAGCGAAGGAGGAACCCCAACATGATTCGTAAAGAAGTGAGCATTCAGAACGCCGAGGGCCTCCAGTCCAAGCCCGCCGCGCTGCTGGTACAGACGGCATGCCGCTACACATCGCGCATTCTCATCGAGCAGGGCCCCAAGACCATCAACGCGAAATCCATGATGGGCGTGCTTTCGCTGGGCGTGGGCCCCGGCGACGCCATCCTGCTGCGTATCGACGGCGAGGACGAACAGAGCGCGATGGAAGCGATGTCAGCGCTGATCGCCTCCGGTTTTAAGGCCCAGTGAAGGGGCTGCTGCGTCCGCGGTTGCCAAGGCAGCCGCGGGTTTTGGAGGAGCTGGACGCGCAGACGCTCGCCCTGCTCGCAGAGGGGGAGGACGTTCAGGACGTCCGCTTCGTGGGCGTGATGTTTGAGGGCCTGACGGGGACGCGGGCGGAATTTCGCGCCTGCATCTTTGAGCGCTGCACGTTTCTTGCCTGCGAAGGGGTGCGCTTTGGCTTCATGGACGCGGCGTTCCTCCGCTGCGAGCTGTCGGGCGCGGACTTTTCAGGCGGCGCGTTTCAGCGCGTGCTCTTTGAGGACTGCCGCTGTCTGGGCGTGCGGCTACAGGAGAGCCTGCTGATGCACGCGGCGCTAAGCCGCTGCCAGATGCAGTACGCGAACCTCGCGATGGGAAGGTTTAAATTCGCAGACTTCGAGGATTGCAAGCTGTCGCAGGCCTGCATGGCGGAGTCGGAGATGAAAAATGTGCGGTTCGTGCGCTGCGAACTTACGGGAGCGGAATTTGTCGGTACAAAGTTGAAGGGCATGGATCTTCGGACGAACGAGATCTCCGGCATCGTGCTGGGCGGCCGGGACGAGCTGATGGGGGCGACGGTTTCGCCGTTGCAGGCGTGCGACCTGGCGCGGCTGCTGGGGGTTACGATCCGGTCGGAAGACGAGCCGGTTTAGGCAGGGGCTTAGAGGGCAATCGGGTTCCTGCTTTTTTCTTTGTCCGGCGCAGGGTTTTTGCCTGTGCGATCCAATTTGCACGTGAAAAGCGGGGAACCCCCTTGCAATTTTTCCTGCATGCGGGTATAATAAGCCCACATACCGGCGACGACGGAGAAAGACGAAGTCAGGCGGCAAAAAGAGAGCGCGGCCCATCGGCTGAAAGGCAGCGCGTGCAGGCGGTTTTGTCTCCGGTCTCCATCATGCCCCGGCGCCAAGAACGTCGGCGTTTTCCCCGCGTTAGGGGGATTGAGCGGGCGCGCATGCGCCAAGCCGGGTGGTACCGCGAAGAAGACCTTCCTTCGTCCCTGCATGGGGCGAAGGTTTTTTCTATCCTAATGGACTTTTTAGGAGGACAATCGAAATGGCCAAGAAGAACGATCAGGAGTTTGTCAAGCACATCACCCCCCGAAGCGAGAACTTTTCGCAGTGGTACACCGACGTCGTGCTGCAGGCCGACCTCATGGATTACACGCCCGTGCGCGGCTGTATGGCGATCAAGCCCTACGGCTACGGCATCTGGGAGCTCATTCAGAAGGAGCTGGACGCGCGGTTTAAGGCCACGGGGCACGAAAACGTCTCCATGCCCATGCTGATCCCCGAGAGCCTGCTGCTCAAGGAGGCAGACCACGTGGAGGGATTCGCGCCCGAGGTGGCATGGGTCACACAGGGCGGCACCGAGCCCCTGCAGGAGCGCATGGCTGTGCGCCCCACGAGCGAGACGATCTTCTGCACGATGTACTCCAAGTGGGTGCAGTCCTGGCGCGACCTGCCGCTCAAGTACAACCAGTGGTGCTCGGTCATGCGCTGGGAGAAGACAACGCGCCCTTTCCTGCGCACCGCGGAATTCCTGTGGCAGGAGGGCCATACCGTGCACGCCACGGCCGAGGAGGCGCAGGAGGAGACGATGCAGATGCTGCGCGTCTATCACGAATTCTGCGAAAACGTGCTGGCCGTGCCCGTCTATTCCGGCCAGAAGAGCGAAAAGGAAAAGTTCGCGGGCGCGCGCGCGACCTACAGCGTGGAAGCCATGATGCAGGACGGCAAGGCCTTGCAGAGCGGCACCAGCCACAATTTCGGCACCAACTTTGCGGAGCCCTTTGACATCACGTACCTGTCCAAGGACGGCAAGCTGGAATACTGCCACGAGACGAGCTGGGGCGTGTCCACTCGCTTAATCGGCGCGATCATCATGACGCACGGCGACGAACGCGGGCTCAAGCTGCCCCCCAGGGTCGCTCCTGTTCAGGTCGTCATCCTGCCCATCGCCGCGCACAAGGGCGGCGTGATGGAGAAGTGCCAGGAGATTCGGGATGAGCTCGCGGCCGCGGGAATCCGTGTGAAGCTGGACGACCGCGACAACGTCTCCGCGGGCTGGAAGTTCAACGAATGGGAGCTCAAGGGCGTGCCCGTGCGTCTGGAGGTCGGCCCCCGCGACATCGAGGCGGGCCAGGTGCTCTCCGTCCGGCGTGATACGTTCGAGAAGAAGCCCCTCGCGCTGAGCGGCCTTGCGGGCGAGGTGGGCGCGCTGCTGGAGGACGTGCATCAGAACATGTTCGAGATTGCCCGCGCCTTCCGCGACGAGCACACGAAGGTCGTGCAGGACATGGACGAACTGACCGCGCAGGTGAACGGCGGCTACGCAAAGGCCATGTGGTGCGGCGAGCAGGCCTGCGAGGACAAGATCAAGGAGCTCACCGGCGCGACGAGCCGCAACATGCCTTTTGACCAGACGCCCGTGGGCGGCACCTGCGTCTGCTGCGGCAAGAAGGCCGAAAAGGTCATGTACTTTGCAAAGGCCTACTGATCCAGACGGGCTGCGCAAGCTTCGCACACGTGGGGAGGCATCGACTGGATGGCGGCGCCTGCGCCCCTCTTGACAAGTACATGGGCGTGCGCTATACTTTCGGTATTAAGACGAGATGGGAGCTGGGAAGATGCGGAAGACTTCTTGCTGATGTGTGTTGGGCAGCGGAGCACGGCGTATGCCGTCGCTTGTGCTGCCCGCCGGCAGGAAGCAGACCGCATGTTCCCGGCTTTTTTTGCACCCTTTTGGGGATGGCGCACTGTTTGCGCGCAAAAAACAGGCCGTGGAAAGCGCTGCTTTCTGCGGCCTGTTTGTATTGGAAAGGGTGATGCCATATGGCACTGATCGACGTATCCCATCTCACATTCGGCTATGACGGCAGCTTTGAGGACGTGTTCGAGGACGTATCCTTTCAGATCGACACGAGCTGGCGTTTGGGCTTTACGGGCCGCAACGGGCGCGGCAAGACGACGTTTTTAAAGCTGCTGATGGGGGCTTATCCCTACGAAGGCACGATAACCGCGCCCGTGCAGTTTGAGTACTTCCCCCTGGAGGTGCCGGACGGAAGCCTCACGACGCTGGAAGCCGCGCAGCAGCTCAACCCTGGCATGGAGCAGTGGCGCTTTGAGCGCGAGCTCGGCCTGCTCTTCGTGGACGAGGGGGCGCTCTGGCGTCCCTTTGACACCCTGTCCGGCGGCGAGCGCACCAAGGTGCTGCTGGCGCTGCTGTTTTTGCGCGACCACCGCTTTTTGCTGATCGACGAGCCGACGAATCACCTGGACATGCGCGCCCGAGAGCAGGTGGCTGCCTACCTTCGCCGCAAGAGCGGCTTTATCCTCGTGTCGCACGACCGCGCCTTTCTGGACGCGTGCGTAGATCACGTGCTTTCGCTCAACAAGACGGGCATTGAGGTGGTATCCTGCGACTTTTCCACCTTCATGCACAATAAAGCGCTGCGCGAGCAGTACGAGCAGGGCGAAAACGAGCGCCTGAAACGAGACATCGGGCGGCTGGCAACGGCGGCGCGGGCGACCGCAGGCTGGTCGGACGCGGTAGAAAAGACGAAGAAAGGGGCAGCGGACAGCGGCTACGTCGGCCATAAGTCCGCCAAGATGATGAAGCGCGCCAAGAACGCCGAGACGCGCAGGCTGCGGGCGGTGGAGGAGAAGCGGGGACTGCTGCGGGACGTGGAGACAGTGGAGCCGCTGACGATGCACCCGCTCGAATTCCGCCAAAGCAAGCTGGCGGAGGCATTGGACTTGTCCATCCGCTTTGACGGGCGCGAGGTGACGCGGGGCGTGCGCTTCACGGTGCAGGGCGGCGAGCGCATCGCGCTTTCTGGGCCCAATGGATGCGGAAAGTCGAGCATCCTCAAGCTCATCGCGGGGGAGGAAATTCCCCACGGCGGGACGCTCCGCGTCGCTAACGGCCTCGCCATTTCCTACGTACCGCAGGATATGCATTTCCTGGAGGGCTCGCTGTACGATTACGCGCGCACCTGCGGCGTGGACGCCACGCTGCTCTTGACGACGCTGCGCACGCTGGATTTTTCGCGCGCGCAGTTTGAAAAGGACATGCGCGACTTCAGCGCTGGCCAGAAGAAGAAGGTGCTGCTCGCCCGCAGCCTGTGCGAAGAGGCGCACCTCTTCCTCTGGGACGAGCCCCTCAACTACATCGACCTGTATTCGCGCATGCAGCTGGAGGCGCTCATTCAAAAAAAGCGCCCCACTATGCTCTTCGTCGAGCACGACCGCGCGTTTGTGGATGCGGTCGCCACGCAGCGGATCGAGCTGTGAGCCGGGCAGAGGAGAGCCGATGCAATTTTACCTGCGTCTGTGCCTGCGGACAGCCTTTAGACCGTCCTCCGTCGCGCGGCGACGTGTGGTTGGTGAACTATGTGAAAAGAGGAGGAGCCATTAGAGGCTGAGCGCGGTCCTTTACATCGCTACATTCATAATGATGAGAACCGTTCTGTGATTCACGCAGGACGGTTCTGCTTTTTAATGCCGATGTATGTGCCGTAAAATGCGCTCATTTGAAAGGATACCGGGCGCCGCCCGCGTGCTTTATGGGATTATGGAGATTTGGACAGGTTTTCCCTGTATTTGCCGGGCGTCACCCCGACTACCCGCTTGAACATGCGGATGAAGCTCTGCACGTTGAAATACCCGACCTTTTCCCCGACCTCGCTGACCTGATAGGGGGTCGAGGCGAGCAGCTCCTTGGCCTTGTCGATCCGCACCTCCGTGAGCAGGTCGTAAAACGTCTTCTGTGTGGTGGCTTTGAGTACGTTGTTGAGATGCGTGGTCGTATAAAGAAAGGTGTTGGACAGGTCGGTCAGGCTGATGTCCTTGTAATAATTCTGATGGATGAAGCGGAGGATGTCGTCGGCGGTTCGCCGCGTCTTGTCGAAGCTGCTCTGCTGAAACCGATTGGCGACCTGTATGTAGGCGTCCAGCACGAGCGCGTAGATTTCGTCGAACGATTCGGACTGTAAGATGCGCTGCATGAGCGCGGGCACGTCCAGTCCGCCGTCCTCCCTGGCGGGCAGCTCCTGAGAGGCTAAAAGCGCGATGTTCATGATGCCGTAGAAGATGTGCTTCGTATAGGAGAGCGGGTACATGCCCGTACATACGAGGCTGCGCAGCTGTGCGAGGATGAGGCGGATTTCTTCCTTGTTGCCCGACTTGACCGCGCTGAGTAGCGGGCGTTCGTAGGTGAGCGGGTTGATGTATTGCAGCGAGGTCTGTTGGGTGGATGCGTAAAAGATGATCGGATTCTTTTCGTAGGCGTAGGCGTAATTCAGCGCCTCAAACGCCTGGTCGTGCGAACGGCCAATCTCCAGCAGGCCGTCTACCGGTTCACCGATGCCGATGGCGGTCGAAAGCGACAGCTTGGCGTCGACGTAAGCGGATACTTCGCTGCACAGGGTGAAGACCGCAAGGGGGACGTTTTCTGTATTCTGCATGCCGACCGTGACCACGATCTGGCCGGAGGCCATTTGCACCGCATAGCAGAAGTAGCCTGCCTGCTGGGCCTGTGTCCGCGCAAAATCCCGAATCGATATCCGATAGAGCGCTTGCTGCTCCAGGCTTGTCGAGTCCATGACCTCCGGGCTGAGCACGATGACGTAGACGGCAAACTGGCTGGCATGCAGCGTATCGATCCCGAGAAAATCGATGTATTGCGCCGTAGCGGCGCTTTTTTGCACGTTGCCGTGCAAAAGACTGATGAAAAAACGGGCGGTCAGCGTGGGCTTAAAGCTGTCGAGCATCTCGCTTAGCTGATTCTTGTCCTCGATGATGCCGCGCATGCTGCTCCTGATCTGGGAAAACTCCGTATAGCGGTCGAGCGCCGCGGTTTCCGGCTCGTCGTCCGGCGTGGCGGCGCAGTGCAGCAGCTCCTCCACCGGCTGATACAGTCTGCCGCTGAAGCGCCGGATGATCAGGGAGGAGAGCGCGATCAGCACGATCGAAATCGCCACGACCATGACGACGATGGAAAGCGTTCCGCGCATGAGGTCCTGAAACGGCGTGTACGTGACGAAGAGCCAGTCGTTGATCTGCGAGCGCTGAAGCGTCGTCATGCTGGTCCAGCGGCCCAGGGAGGCCGTCTCGCTGAGCCTTGCGAGGTCCTGCGTCTTGAGGACATCCAACGCCTTTTGATAATCGATGGATGTGGCGGGGTCCGCGCTGGCGCTTACGACGCTCCCGCACGGATCCATGAGGAGCATGATCCCGAACAACCCGGGACGCGTGCGGCCGAGCAGGTCGGCGATGTAGCTTTCCCGGATGTTGTACACGACGTACCCGCGGCTTTCCTTTCCATAAAAAGGGACCCGGCAAACCAGGGTAATGACGTCCGCTGTGACGCGCGTGAGCTTGTCCTTGAGGATCGTGTGCTTGCCGAGCCAGATCACGCTGCGCTCGCTCGCGTCGGCGCTTTCCTGCCAGGTTCGGTCGTGAAACGTCTGGTACGCGTAAAAACCGTAGGAGCTGACGACACGATCCCGCTCCGGGCAGACGATGTAGATAGAATCGGTATAGTCGTTGGCCATGCACATGTCCGCGAGCAGGGATTGCAGGCGCGTCAGCTCGTCGTAATCTACAGGGATCTGGCCGTTCATGTACTTTAAGGCTGTCTGATTGATGCTGAGCTGGAGCACGTTGCCGTTGACGTGCTCGAGCATCTGGTCGATCAGCGCCCTGGAATTGCCGAGAAGCTCCGTGTTGTAGTTGATCGTCACTTGATGCAGCATGTCGAAGAAGAAAGCGCCCAGCGAAAGGCAGGCGAGGACGATGACGCAGGCGCAGATCGACGCAAAGCCGATCAGCATCCTGAAGTAATAGCTGTTGCTGCGCGACATAAGGGCGTTCCATTTCTTCACGGCGGGCGCCTCCTCAGTTTTCTTCCGCATAAAATGCGTGTTATCCTTATAAAACGTGTGCCTTACAGTGAAGCAGGTATGCGGCCCCATGTCAACGGATTCAGGGGGTCTCCTTACAGGAATGAACCATTTTCAAAGTGCTTTCATCGTATAGTGTAATTTCTGAAGGCGCAAAGTTCGATATACAATTCCGAAAAAAGAGTATACAAATAGCAAAACATGCCCAAACGTTCGCGCTTCAATTATAAAAAATGCTGCAAAATGCCGATGTGAACATTGAAGAACAGGCGCTTTTTCGATTATGCTGAGTGCACCGAAGCGCCAGAGTCAGGGCGTAAAATCAGCGGGAGGCGACAAAAGAATGGTACGTGCGATGAAGAGAACGGACAGGGACCTGCACAAAAAGCCCTCCCTATGGGCTACGCTCCTCCGGTACAAGTACCTCTATCTGATGCTCATACCGGGCCTTGCTTACGTGATCCTGTTCAAGTACCTGCCCATCGCGGGCAACGTGATCGCGTTCAAGGATTACAAGATCTTTAAGGGGATCTGGGGCAGCCCCTGGTGCGGGCTGGACAACTTTGTCCGCCTGTTCCAGTCCGACAACTTTTATCAGATCATGGGCAACACGCTTATCATCAGCTTCTATAAGATCCTGATCGGCTTTCCCATTCCCATCCTGCTCGCGCTGCTCATCAACGAGGTGAACAGCGCCGCCTTTAAAAAGACCGTGCAGACGGTGGCCTATCTGCCGCACTTCATCTCCTGGGTCGTCATCGCCTCGCTCGCCTCGACGCTGCTTTCGCCAAATGACGGCGCGATCAACATGGTGCGCGAGCAGATGGGCCTGAACTCCATCTTTTTCATGGGCGACAGCCGCTACTTCCGCGGCGTGCTCGTCGTATCCGACATCTGGAAGGAGATGGGCTGGTCGGCGATCATCTACCTGGCCGCACTGGCGGGCATCCCGCTGGACATGTACGAGGCGGCGACGATCGACGGCGCCTCGAAGCTGCAAAAGCTCGTCTACATCACGCTGCCCAGCATCGTCCCCACGATCATCATCATGCTGCTGCTGCGCGTGGGCGGCATCCTCAACGCGGGCTTTGAACAGGTATTCACGATGTACAATCCCTCCGTTTACGACGTGGCGGACATCATCGATACCTACGTCTACCGCGTGGGCATCGTGCAGACGAAGTACGGCTTTTCCGCGGCGGTAGGCCTGTTTAAGTCGGTGATCGCCTGCGTGATGGTCGTCTCTTGCAACTGGCTGTCCGGCAAGGCCGAACAGGAAACGCTGTTTTAAGGAGGAACCGTACATGACAAGCGCTTTACACAAGGCGGGACGGCGCATCAAGTCCCGCCCAGGGGACCGCGTCTTCTCCTGCGTCAACTACGTCATCCTGACGCTGGTCGCGTTCGTGACGCTGTTTCCGTTTCTGGACGTGGTCTTTACATCTGTCACCCCGACGGAGGAAATCGTGCTCAACGCGAAGGCGATCATCGCCGTGCCGCAGCACCCGACGCTCTCGCACTATCGGTACATCCTCAGCGGCAACCGCCAGATGATCGACGCCATGGGCGTCACGGTGTTTCGCACGGTCGTGGGTACGCTGTTGAGCCTTGCGCTCACGGCACTCACCGCCTACCCGCTCTCCAAGCGGTACTTGCCGGGCGTGGGCGGCATCATGAAGGTCTTCTTCTTCACGATGATCTTCTACGGCGGCATGATTCCCACGTTTCTGGTCGTCAAGTCCTACAACATGGTCGATACGATCTGGGCGCTCATCGTGCCTGAAATGCTCAGCGTATACAACATGATCATCATGCGCACCTTTTTTCGCTCGATTCCGGAGGAGCTGGAGGAAGCCGCGCGCATCGACGGCTGCTCGGAGATGAAGATTCTGCTCAAGATCGTGCTGCCGCTCTCTATGCCGGTGCTGGCCTCCATCGGACTGTTTTATGCGGTGTGGCACTGGAACGCTTTCTTCGACGCGGTGCTCTACATTACCGACCGCAAGCTGTGGCCTTTGCAGACGCTGCTGCGGGAAATCCTGCTCTCCACCAGCATCAGTGAATTACAACAGGGCAACCTGCTGGCCGACAGCATGCCGCCTTCCACCGCGGTTATCGCGGCTTCCATCATGATTTCCACCATCCCGATCGTTTGCGTCTACCCGTTTTTGCAGAAGCATTTTGTCAAGGGCGTCATGGTCGGCTCTGTCAAGGGCTGACAATTCAAAATGAAGACGAGGAGGTGAAGCGCCGCTTTTTTCCCGGAGACCCCGCGTACCCATCATCAATAGAGGAGGATTTGAAGTATGAAGAAGTTGCTGTCCCTTTTACTGGCGTTTTGCCTGTCCCTGAGCCTCGTCTCCGCGTTCGCGGAGGACAACGCGGTGACGTTTGTGTTTACCAAGGGCGGATTCGAGGGCATTCCGGAGGACGACGCGATCAAACAGAAGATCGAAGAAGCCTGCGACGTGACGCTCAATCATATCGCCCCGCCCGCGGCCAACTACGACGAAAAGGTGAACATCATCCTCTCGTCCAACGACCTGCCGGACATGATCAAGCTGTCGCAGACGCATTTCAACGACATGTTCGACTATGCAGATCAGGGCGCGTTGATGGATTTGACCGACCTGGTCGCGGAGAAGTGCCCGAATATTTTGAAAAACGTTCCCGAAGCGGCGCTCGAACGCTGCAAGGTGGACGGCCGTCTCTACGGCATCCCGGTCTGGTGCAGCCCGCAGCGCATGAACTTCGTGGTGCGCCAGGACTGGCTGGATAAGCTGGGCCTCGCCGTCCCCACGACGCTGGAGGAGCTGCACGACGTGATGAAGGCGTTCGTGGAGCAGGACCCGGACGGCAACGGGGCGAACGATACCTATGGATACACGGGCTGCGGTGTGGAGAGTCTGGAGCCGTTCTTCGGGGCGTATGGATTCACAGGAGTCGCCTTTTCTTACTGGTATGAGGACGAAAGCGGCGCGCTGAAGCCGTCGGCGCTGCATCCCAACGCCCCGAAGGCGCTTGCGCTGATTAAGGACTGGTACGACGAGGGCCTGATCGATCCCGAGTTCGTCATCCTCAAGAACGACTCCGAGTTAAACGACAAGGCGATGAAGAACCAGTGGGGATTCGTCTATCGTTGGTGGACGTACGAGCCCAAGATCGAGATGGAGATGCAGAAGGTCGACCCGAACGTGAAGTTCACCCGCATTGCGCCGCCCATCGGCCCGGACGGACAGTCCGGACTGCGCGGTGTCAACCTGACGAACGGTGTCGTCGTCATGCTCAAGAACGCCAAGAACGTCGACGCCTGTCTGCGCCTGCTCGACTGGTACCATACCGAGGAGGGCATGATGACCACCTATACCGGCGTGGAAGGCACGCATTGGGAGAAGAAGGACGACGGCACCTACGTCACCCTACCGCAGTACGAGGCCGACCAGAAGTGGATTCAGTGGTATTCTGCGTTTGAAAGCGAGTGGCCGCTGCTGATGGTGGAAACGCCCCTGGTGCAGTCCCGCCGTGACGCGCTGCAATGGCCGGCGATTACAAATGCCGCCGACGGCATGCTGACGGACGCGGAGCTGCGCTACAAGACCGATCTGCAGGACTTTGTGAATACCTCCTACTGCAACTTTATCACCGGCAAGGCCGATCTGAAGGAATGGGATAAGTTTGTGGAGGACTTCTACGCCAAGGGCGGCTCCGCGTGGGAGCAGGAGCTCAACGAACTGAAGGCACAGAAGGACGCGCAATAGTACCGCGTGAATACAGGGAAGGAGATTGGGCTGACATGGCTATCACGCTGAGGGATAAATTCCGCGGCTGCATCATGGGCGCGCACATCGGTTCCGCGATGGGTGCGCAGGTAGAAGGATGGACCTGGCAGAAGATCGAGGAACAGTGCGGTTTCGTAGAGGACTTCACTCCCTATGAGCACTACAATAACGGATGGGTACGAGAGCCGGGCACCACAGAGGACGGCATCGAGCGTCAGAAGCTGATGATTACCGCGATCATGGAGAAGGGCGACCGCGTGACGGCGGAGGACGTGCGCGCCGCCTGGATCGAGCACGCGAATCCGAACGCAGGCGGGCTGGTTTCGGAGCCGTTCGAGGGAATCCTGTTGGCGATGGCCAAGACGGGCATCCCCGCACGCGATCTGGGCAAGTACTGCGACTACGCCGGGCTCAACAGCTTTTCCCGCGCTTGCCACGCCATCGGGCTGATTAATGCGGGCAACGTGGAGACGGCCAAGCAGGACATCCTGGAGGTCGGGCAGCTCTATCAGACCTCTAACAGCCGCGGTCTGCAATGGGCGTGCGTCACGGGCGTGTCCATCGCGGCGGCGACCCGCCCGGACGCGACGGTGGACGGCGTGCTGGGCGCGGTGTACGACAACTGCGATCCGGATCAGGTCGTGCGCGAACTGGACGCGCAGCTCAAGGCGACGGCGGGGATGAAGGACATCCGCGAGATGCGGGCGTACTTCGACGGCGTGTACAACGGCTTTGGCATGCCCTATCCCTTCAGCTACGCCAACGAGGTCGTCACCAAGGGCCTTTGCATCTTCCAGATGGTGAAGGGCAATACGCGGGATGCGATCCTTGCGGGCGTCAACATGGGCCGCGATACGGACTGCGTGGCTGCGGTAGCCGCGGGCATCACGGGCGCTTTGGGCGGAACAGCGTCTATCCCGCAGGGATGGATCGACCAGCTGGAGAAGGCGACACGTCTTAACCCGCACACCAACAGCCAGCGCACGATGGTGGAACACGCGGACGGGCTGTATGACGCCTTCAAGAATCGCCTGCGCAAGGAGCGCGAATACGCGGAGTTTATGGACATCGAATAAAGGCTCAAAGGCGCAGGCATTCAACTGCCTGCGCCTTTGGACGCTGGATCGTATCGAAAAGGAGACGACGATGAATACCTTTTATGCGAAGCCAAATGGACGGTTTGTGATCTTAAATCTGCATAAGGGGGAGGATGTGCTGGAATGCATTCAGCGAGAAACACGGAAACTGGATATTCGCTATGGCGTCGTGGTCAGCGGAATCGGCGCGTTGCGCAGGGCGGTCTATCATCGGATCACGACGCTGGAGGATGAACCCGCAAATGAGTTTCTCACGGTCGAGGCGCCGATCGAGATGAGTGCACTGCAAGGGCTGATTATTGACGGAGAGGCGCATCTTCATATCACATGCTGCTCCGGGGACGGCGCATTCGCGGGGCATCTGGAAAAAGGATGTGAGGTTCAATATTTGGCGGAAATATGCGTTGCAGAAATGACGGCGGAAGACATAACGAGAAGGACCGGACCTTTTGGCGTTCGGTTTATAGAGAAAAAGTAGCTGGAGGCGTCTGTAATGAAAATCGCTGTCGGTTCGGATCATGCCGGTTATGAGCTGAAACAAAAGGTGCTGGGGCCCCTAGGAGAGAAGGGACATGAGGTCACAGACTTCGGAAGCTACGATCCGCAGCCTGTAGACTTCCCGGATATCGCGCGCAAAATATGCGGCGCGGTGCTGGCGGGGACGTGCGAGCGGGGCATCATGTTCTGCGGCACCGGCGTAGGGGCCGCGATCGCCTGCAACAAGATGCCGGGTATCCGCGCCAGCGTATGCCATGACCTCTACACCGCACACCAATGTGTGGAGCACGACGACGTTCAGGTCATCACCCTGGGCGGGCAGATCGTCGGTCACACCGTCGCGCTGGAGCTGATCGACCTGTTTCTTAACGCCCATTTTTCGCAAAGCGAGGAGTTCCGCCGCCGCGTGCAGAAGCTGGCTGACATGGACGGGGGCATGCCGTAAGATTGAGTTAGCTTAACATATGCCTGTGAAGTATATTGAAAGCCCTGGTCGCTGTGGAACTGCAACTCCGCAGCGACTCTCTTTTTCTCTTTCTTCATCGCTGACCTTATTGTGTCCAGTACTACCTGCGGTAGCCATAGGTCTTGCCCCTTTTAAGCCGAGGGCGCTTGTTGCCTCTTTTTGCGTCATTCCTTCTGACAGCATCTGCTGAATTTCCGGAAATAATCCCTGTACTCTTTGATTCCTTCGCGCCATATGCGAGTACCCCCTGATGCAGTTATTCTCCTACATCAGGGGGTACTTTGCCTATTCTCCGTTTTTTGCGGTTCGGTTCAAGCGCTCCGCAGGTCCTCTGTCTTTGCTTTTCGTCTTACGGCAGCTTACGTCCGCTTGCGATCAGGCGGCGATACACAGGCAGCATTTCGGGTTCTGAGACGAACTGCTCCAGTTGGTCGATCTCGATCCAACGTACCCCTTCGTTTTCGTCGGGGCGCACGTAAAGCGCCTGATCCTCCGACGCGACAAGCGCATAGGAAACGTTAAGGTGCAGATGTGTGGAGACATAGGCGCCCCGTTTTACGTGCCCCCAGACGGGCAGCACGTCGAGCGTCAGGATGTCCGGGGAAAGCGGACGAACCGAGACGATGCCCGTCTCCTCCTGCGCTTCGCGCAGCGCTACGGCGAGCAAATCCCCGTCCCCGTCTGCGTGGCCGCCCGTCCAGGCCCAGGATTGATAGAGCTTGTGAAACGCCAGGAGCACGCGATCCCGGGAGGGGTTGAAGATCATGGAGGAGGCCGTCATGTGAGCGGCCGCACTCCCGCGCGTAAGGGCGAGCGCCGGGTCTTTCTGAACGAGGGAGAGGACGAGCGCGCGGTCGCACCTCTCCTGCTCGCAGGAGGGCTGAAAGGCTTCAATCTGTTGTACGTACTTCATGCCGTCATTATAGCGGATGGAGGAAAAAAGAGCAAGGGGCGGGCGGCCGATTTTGTCCGTCATGACGACCGCGCGAGCGTCGTCTATCGATCGCACCTGAGGCGCTGCAGCGCATCCAGAAACAGATCGCGGATGATTTCGTCGGGATAGACGCCCAATTCCGATTCGTGCTCCGTGGTTATCACGCCGCCGGCCATGTAGGAGTGCCCGCCTCCGCTGCCGAGGCCTCGCAGGGCAAGATCGGTCAGCTTGCCCGCGTCTACCGTGTCCTGCTTGGAGCGAACGGAGAACTTGATGCCGTCTGCGCGGCGGTTAAAGACGACGGACAGGTTGATTCCGTCGAGCGACAGAAAAAAGTCGGAAATCATGGCGATCAGGTCGTCCGAGCAGGGATATTCGACCTCCGAAAAGCCTACGTCTGCGTAAACGCGGAACGTGTCGATCGCGCTCACATACGCCTTCAGGTCGGAAAAGGCCATGGTGCTGGAGGTGAGGGCGCGCAGTTCCGCGGCATTGCTGAGCCGGTTTAAGTAGCCGAACATGTCGATATCGAGACTGCTCACCCCGCGCGAGAACTGCCGCGTATCGTTTTGAATGCCGAACAGCAGGCAGGCAGCGGTCGAGGCGTCGGGAGAGACGCCGGCTTCTCGAAAATAGCTCGCCACGAGCGTTGCGCACGCCCCAACGGTTCGGATGTCCTGATAGACGTAGTCAGAAGCGACAAAGATGGGGTGATGATCGATACAGGCCTGGATGCCGACGGAGAGCGGTGTAATATTCCCATTTCCCTTCTGGCTGTCCACGCAGAGGACGAACGCGTCCGCCTCCAACGAGCCCAGCTCGTGAACGGGGACGGCCTTGATGCCAAAGACCTCCACCATCTTGCGGCCCGCGCGCTTGTCAAGCTGGCCGTCGTAGCATGCGATGGCCTTTATACCTGACGCCTCGAGCAACCTGCAAAGGCCGTGTGCCGACGCGAGTGCGTCCGGATCGGGGAAATTGTGCGTCTGTACGTAGACCGGCCGGTCCCTGCACAGGGCGAGCAAAGTGTCAAACATGTAGTCACGTCCTTCCTGCGCAAAGGCGCGCCGTTTAAGGACAGTATAGTACGATAGAGCGTGGAAGACAAGCCGGCGGAACTCAAGGCGGACGAGGGCTGCGAGAGCCGGGAAGATATCCTCAAGTGCATCTACGAGGGGCATGGGATGCCCGGCACGGCAAAGCGGGGGCTGGAGCAATTCAGGCAGTACCCTGCGCCGTTTGTGGCGGTACCGCCCGGGGAATGAAAACGCAGTTTGGTTTGCGTATATGCCTATTGCGCGTCGTGTACAGGGGGCAAACGGGCGACGGCGGGATGTGCCAGCCGCGGCTTAAAGGCTTTGAGGAATAGGCGCATATATGAATGGCGGTTTATCGAAACGGATGGATGAGCTGCTGGCACTAATTTATTTCCATTTGACGTGATGGGCCCGATTTTGTGCCTGTTGTCACGAACACATTCTGTGCCCAATTTGAACAAAAAAGAAAAACCGTTGATTTACAACGGTTTTTTGGTGGAGCATAGGAGATTCGAACTCCTGACCCCAACACTGCCAGTGTTGTGCGCTACCAACTGCGCTAATGCCCCGTGAACGAATAATATTATAGCATACGGATGCGGCGATGTAAAGAGAAATCTTCCGGGCAATGTCAAAAAAATTTGCGCTGGATGGTTGAAAAGCGGCGTTAAATCCCGTATGATGAAGAAAAGCACGGCGGGCAGCCGATCGATGGAGGCAGAGGATGGCAAACACCATAGCGCAGATTCGCAAGGACGAAAAATTTGAGGGGTATCTTCTGGTGCGCTCCGCGGAACAGCGGACGGCATCCAGCGGAAAGCTCTATCTGGATATGACGTTGGGCGACCGGACGGGAACCATCAACGCCAAGATGTGGGATGGCACGGTCGCGCCGCCGCCTCAGGGAAGCATCGTGCAGGTGCGCGGCACGGGCAACGAGTTCATGGGGCGCATGCAGCTTCGCGTGGAGCGCGTGAAGGTTACGGGCCCGGAGGAAACGGTGGACATGGCCCTGCTCGTCCCCTGCGCGCCCGAATTACCGGAGACGATGATGGGCGAGGTGCGCTCGACGGCGGAATCCATCGTGGACAGCAGCCTGCGCGCGTTGGTATTGGAACTGCTCGATCAGGCAGGCGAGCGCCTTCTCACGTTCCCGGCGGCGAAACAGATGCATCACGCGGAGCGCAGCGGCCTTTTGCATCACATGACGGGCATGCTGCGCTGCGCTAAGGCGATCGCGGCCGTCTATCCTTGGCTGAACGGGGACCTCCTCGCGGCGGGGGTCATCGTTCACGACCTGGCAAAGCTGAGCGAGATGGACGCCGATACGTTGGGCGTGGTTTCCGACTATACGGCGCAGGGCAAGCTCATCGGGCACATCGTGCGCGGCGTGGTGGACATCGAGAAGGCGGGAGATAAGGTCGGCGCGCGCAAGGACGTCGTGCTGCTGCTGCAGCATATGGTGCTTTCTCACCATGGAATCCCGGAATTTGGAAGCCCGGTGGCGCCTAAATTTCCGGAGGCAGAGGTGCTCAACACCATCGATACGCTGGACGCGCGCTTGTTTGAAATGCAGGAGGCGCTGGCGCGCACCTCGCCCGGCGGTTTTTCGGAGAAGGTCTGGGCAATGGACAACCGCCAGCTTTATAGGATTCAGGATTGAAAATTTGAAGCTGCCGAAATATGCGTCGGCAGCTTCTTTTTTTATTTGGCGTCGCTGTTTCTGCGGGGCAGACGCGCATCTACGGACGGCAGGCGATACGCAGGGTCGTGCGGCTCCTGCTGGTACCAGTAGGCGGTGCTGGAATAATCGTTGGAGAGTTTGTTGGCGTGCCCGTGTTCGATCGTCACGCGGATAGAGCGATCAAAGCGAATGGGGTCCTTGATGTGAAAGCGATACATGCTGTTCGCCCCCATCCAGGGACGGCCGAGTTCGTTGCCGGAGTAGACGGTCAGGCCGTGCCAGGGGGCGCTGTACTCCTGACGGGGGCAATAGGCAGTGTTAAAGTAATCCTCCGTGCCCGTGCCCTGAAGGGTAGGATGCGGGTCCCCATCGATGAAGATCATGTCGTCTCCCTCGCCGTACCAGTCGTTGACCTGCTTTTCAAAGTTAAAGATATTCAGGTTGCAGCCCACGTAATGCCCGCGCCCGGTCGCCTCTAAAAGGGTGTAATTGCCCACGCCGTCGGGGTTTTCAATGTCCCAGCCCGCGGGCCAGTCTTCCGGGCGGTCGATCCCTGCGCGCGCGCTGCGCTCACGCAGGGCGGAGCCAAGCTTTCGGGCGATACCGTCCGTGTCCGGCTCGCGTCGCCATTGCGCGTGAAAGCGCGCGTAGTCGGATTCGACGGGCGTGAGTTCATAATCCACGTAGTAGAAGAAGTTCATTGGCATGGGCGACTCGTTGTGCAGGGTGATTCGGGCGTTCTTTTCAAAAGGCATGGGGAAGTAGCAGTTGAACCCGCGTCCATCCTGCGGACACATCGAGAGGGGCTCGGATACAAAGTTGCGCGTCAGCCCCATGCCGATGCCGAAGAAATCCCCGACCGGCACTTCGACGCTGGGGGTCTCCTCGCCGTCCCAATACATCCGCAGAACCGCGCGGCTCAGGATGTCTTCGTCCTTGCTGCTCAGTGTGCACCAGATGTGGCGGATGATGCCGCTTCCCTCGATCTGCGCGACGGTATACGTCTCGCCCGCGGCGATGTGCGCGGCATCGTCGTTGCTGCCTTTGGGGTCTCCGCTGGAGATTCTCCGGGTTTTGCTGTCGCGGAGGAGAAAGAGCGTGTCCAGAGCGTTTCCTTCCGGCAAAATGATCATCCTTTCTGTTCTTGTGTTTCCATTCCCAGCTGCCGGACGGAGACGGACGGAAGTTCGGGAAGGCCGTTTTCCGGTCGGTCGAGGTAGAAATAAGCGGTCGAGGCGTAATCGTCCTCCCGGTAAAAGTTGTACCAGGCATCCCATATGGCGTTTTGTTCGCTGAGCTTGTAGCCGGGAACCTCAAAGAGCTTTTTGAAACCGCTGCGGCTGGAATCCGCGCTCACGATTTGGAGTTTCACGCCCGCATGCAGGAGGGCCAGAACCTGTGAACAGGGAGCGCCGCCGATTTGCTGCACGCTTACGCGGATATTTTCCTTAAAGTACACGGGATCAACGGTGTGCTGCCTGTAAAAGGCGAAGCGGCCGGATTGCGGATCGGATTCCAGACTGCCCTGCGTGCGGTGCGCGTAAACGCCCTGTCCCCATGCGGTGCCGATGTAGTCTTCGATGCCTGTGCCAGCAAGCGTCGGCAATGCGCCGTCGCCGTCGACGTACATCTTTACCTCACCCTCGCCGAACCAGGTCTGCTGGTATTTTTCGTCGAGCAGCACGCCCAGGCTGACGCCGAGGAGGCGCCCGTGCCCGTAAACACAGGGCAGCACCGTGTAGTCACGCAGCAGGCGCGTCGGCGCTTCGCGGTTCCAAAATGCGTGGAAGTAGAGCGCTTCGTCGGGCTTTAGCGGTTCGAGCGTGAAATCGACGTCGTAAAACAGGCGCTTGATGGGTACGGCGGATTCGTTCTTGAGCAAGATGCGCGCGCCGGTAAAGAAGGGCATGGGCACAAAGCAATTAAAGGATCGTCCCTCCGGCGAGGAAAACAATTCGGATTCAAAGGGGTGCGGCAGGGCGAGCCCATGGCCGAAAAAGTCGGCGAGCGGGCAGCAGACAGCGGGCGTCCTGGCGCCGTCCCAGTACATGGAAAGCGTCAGGGCACGCAGCGTGTGCGGCGAACGGTCGGAAAGCGTCATCCAGATGCGGCGAATGACCCCGCTTCCAGAGGCATTTAGAAGCGTCACGGTCTGGCCCGGCGCGAGGGATTCAAACGCGTGCCCTTTGGCGCAGCCGTTTTCGTGCGCCCCGGCTCCGGGCTGCGCAGAGGGATTTTCAAAGTCCGCCCAGCGTGAAACCGCCTGCCGGTTGGGACGAAAGTAATCCATAGATCTCATCCTTTCACGCCGGACGTTACGACGCCCTGTACGAAATATTTCTGGCAAAACAGGTAGAGCGAGAGCACGGGCAGCACGGTCAGCAGCGACATGGCCATGAGCGGCCCCAGATCCTGCGCGCCGCCGTACTGGCTTTTGAATGTGTTCAAACCGATCGCAAGGGTGAATTTCTTGGGATTGACCAGATAGATCATCGGAGCGAAGTAGTCGTTCCAAGCGCCCACGAACGTGAACATGGTCACGACGAGCAGGGAAGGCTTCGCGTTGGGCAGGTAGATGCGCGCGAAGATGCCCGGCCAGGTGGAACCGTCGATCATGGCAGACTCCGCCAGCTCCTTGGGAATGGAGGCAAAAAACTGCCGCAGCAGAAAGATGTTGAATGCGCCGCCGCCTAAAAAGGCGGGGAGAATCAACGGCAGGTAAGTGTCTACCCATTTGAGGTTGGAATAGAGCACGAACATGGGAATCAGCGTGACCGTTCCGGGAATCATCATCGTGGCGAGCAGGATTGTGAAGAGCAGGCCTTTGCCGCGCGCGTGAAGACGCGCAAAACCGAACGCCACCATGGAGCTGGAAAGCAGCGTGCCGACGATGGTCATGGTGGTGATGAACGCCGTGTTGACAAAATAGCGGTCAAAGCCCGAGACAGCCAGCCCCTCTTGAAAGGAGCGGAGGGTAAACGGGTTTGGAATCCATTCGGGCGGATAAGCGACGATCTGCCGGGGCGTCATGAAGGCGGTTTTGATCATCCAAACGAAGGGGAGCAGAAAGAGAATGCTGCACAGCGCGAGCACGCATTCCCACAACAGGGTGGAAAACACCTTTTTGCGCTTGGCGCCTTGAACGATCGCCATGTCAGTCCACCTCCTCGCGATAATGAACCCAGAATTTAGAGGAACGGAAGATGAAGAGGCTGAGCAGAAGGATCAGCACGAAGAGTCCCCAGGCGAGCGTGCAGGCGTAGCCAAAGTCCATGTATACGAATGCCGTCTTGTAGATGTGCAGGCCGTACACATAGGTCGCATACATCGGGCCGCCCTCGGTCATGATCTGCGGCTGTGCGAAAATCTGAAGGGAATTGATGATTCCCATGATGAGATTAAAGAAGATCACGGGCGTAAGCAGCGGCAGCGTGATTTTAAAGTAGACCTGTCTGGAAGAAGCGCCGTCGAGCGCGGCGGCCTCGTAGTATTCATCGGAAATATCCTGAAGCCCGGCGAGCAGGATGAGCATCTGCCCGCCGCAGGTAAAGATGTTCATGATGATCAGCGAGGGCATGGCCCAATGCTCGTCGATGAGCCAGCCGGGGCCCTGAATGCCCACGAGGCTGAGCAGGTCGTTGAAGATGCCCGTAAAGGGATTGTAAAGCTGGCTCCATACGATGTAGACGGCGACGCCTGCGACGACGGAGGGCAGATAAAAGATCGAGCGGAAGAAGTTGCTCAGCGGCATGCGCCGGTTGAGAAGCTGCGCGAGAAAGAGCGCGACGACCATATTGAGCGGGACGGTGACGAGCGCATAGAAGAACGTATTGCCGACGCTCTTCCAGAAGAGGCTGTCCTGAAACAACATGGTTTGGATGTTTTTGAGGCCTGTAAAATTTGGCGCGCTGACGCCGTTCCACTTGCTGAACGCTGCGTAGAGCGAATAGAGCATTGGTCCTGCGGTGAAGCAGATAAAGCCGATCAGCCAAGGGCTGATGAAGAGGTAGAACATGCGGGATGTGTCCATCGCGGAGCGCCTGCGCCGGCGCGAAGGGATGCGTGCGGTCATGGGACTTCCCTCCTTATGACGGGATACGGCGCGGCGCGCCGTCGATGAAAGGGCCGGCAGGCACGCCGTGCGGGTTTACCGCACGGCGATGCCCACGCCTAAAAATCCGGGCTTACTGCGCCAGCAGCGCCTCACAGTTCTTCTGGATGTTTACGACGGCCGTATCGAGATCCTGCTTGCCGTTAATCACCAGCTTGTACTGGTTTTGAATCTCGTCGTTGAGCTTGCCCCAGACGCCGCTGGTTTCCCAACCGGTAGCGTAGTCGAGCATTTCGACGAAGGCCATCTTGTTATAGGGCTCATTTCCGTAAAAGTCATTGAGGTACGCCTCGCTCGTGGCGTAGCTGGTCAGCATCGGCACGCCGATAGGCGCGGAGTGCGCCTGCGCTTCTTCGGTGGCGGTCATGAATTTGATGAAATCCCATGCCTCCTCGGGGTGCTTGGTGCTCGCGGACATCGTCCATCCATCGGCAAACAGGTTGCCTTGCCAGTGGCCGTACTGCTCGCTGCGCGGCAGCGGCACGACGTCCCACTCAAAGGCGTCGCCGATGGTCTTGGAGAAGGCGGCCATTTCCCAGGGGGCGGTGATCGCCATGGCAAACTTTCCGGTTTCAAAGCCGCCGCCGATCGCGTCCGCGACCACGTCGTCAGGAGATACCTTCAGCTCGCCTACCATTTTTGCGAAGAGGCCCAGCGCATGCTTGAAGGATTCGTTGTCCTGCGCGTTTACGGTGCGCGTCTGCGTGTCGTAGACAGGCTGGCCGTACAGGTTGCGATAGAGGTTATAAGGCCAGCCGCTCAGGTTCATGCCGTAAATCTGGCTGCGGCCCGAGCCGGAGGTCAGCTGCTTGGCGATGTCGATCATCTCTTCCTCCGTCCAATCGGAGGCAGGATAGGCGATACCGGCCGCATCCAGCATGGTCTTGTTGTAGACTACCGCGGGGATTTTGTAGATATACGGCGCTGCGTAGACGTGTCCCTCACCGTCGGAAAGCACGTCCAGCGCGCGCTGGTTCCAGATTCCTTCAAGCAGTCCGTCGCGTTCCATGTAAGGCGCCAGATCGGCGAAGACTCCCTCGTCGCGGAACGGGGCGAGAATGTCGTTGGCGATGCCCATCACGTCGGGCGCCGTGCCCGAGGCGAACCAGGTCTGCAGCTTGGTCGGGTATTGGCCGCCATCGGTGTAGGTGCATTCAATTTTAACGTTCGGGTGCGCGTCCATGTACATTTGGGCGAGCTTTTCTTTGATGGGGATTTCGTCGTTGTTCCCCCAGAAGGCAAAGGTCAGCGTGATCGGTTCCTCTGCCTGGCAGAACGCCGGGACGAACAGTGTGCACAGCAACGAGACGAGCGCGAAGATGGAAAGCAGCCGAGTTTTCATGGGATCCCTCCTAAGTAATAAGATTTGTTCTTACCAATTTGGTGTAACACCAAATCAATAGATAACAAAATCGTTTTTATTAAGCGCATTATAGCACACGCATGTATTCGCGTCAATGAAATATAGAACAAAAACGTTATTTATTTTGTAAAAATGGGTGATTATAGACAGAACAAAAAGGCGGAATGCTCCCGATACGGGTATATATTAGGTTAGATATCTGCTTACAATGGCGTTATTGTGTGCCGAAAATAGATAAATGCATTTTTTATGCACGAAAAGCGTGTGTTTAAAGCTATGGAAAACAAAAACGATTTTTCTTGAAATCGTGAAAACTTCATGATACAATAATCTGTAAATAAATTGGGTCGGGGGAATCTGATTGAACGACACGAGAAAAAAGCGCGTCACGATTAAGGACGTTGCCCAGCTTGCCGGGGTTGCGCCGTCTACGGTTTCCTTTGTGCTCAACGGGACAAAGGGTCAGACGATTTCGCTGGAGACGCGGGAACGCATTTTTCGCTGCGTGGAGCAGCTTGGATACCGGCCCAACTATTCCGCCAGCAGAATCCGCAGCGGCAGCGCAAAGACGATAGGGGTTGTTGCGACCTATAAGGTAAACAGCCTGTATTTCCTCGATCTCATCAATGGCATCATGGAAGAGGCCAATCGAGCGGGATACGCCGTGATGATCTGTCCGCCGTCCGGGAAGGAGAGCGAGTCTCCCTGTCTGAACTACTATCTGGAAGGGCGAATTGATGGAATTGTCTTTATTTCCTCGGCACACAGCGAAGAGAAGTCCCGCGAGTGCGATTATATCGCTCTTTTTTGCAAGCACCATATTCCATTTACCGTCCTTTATGGCTATACGGACTTTCCGGGTGTCGGCTACGCAAACACCCATTTTTACGAGGACGGCCGACGCGCGTGCAGCCTGCTTATCGAGCGGGGCTGCCGTCGTATCTGCTATATAGGTCCGCTGGATAAGGACAACCGTTCGCTGTACATGCCGCAGACGGAACGGGATCGTATTGACGGGTACGCCGACGCGATGAATGCGGCAGGGCTGCCCGCGCGGGTGCTCCACTTCCCTCGCGACTTCCATGCGGGTGACTACGGCGCGCTCGTCCAGACCGTCCGGGATGCCGGGGCAGACGGCTTCGTGACCTGCTGGGCGACGTACGGCCTTCAAATGCTCTCTCTGCTGCGGGATGCAGGGCTGGGCGTGCCGGGAGATGTGCGCGTGATTGCGCTCGATTCCCTGCCGTACCTTCAGCACACCTCTCCGCCGTTGTCGGCGATGCGCATGCCCTTTCGCGAGATGGCGCAATATGGAACCCAAGTCCTGCTAAAGCTGCTCGCAGATGGAACGTATGAGCCGGTCAGCAAGCGGTTTGACGCCATCCTTGAGATACGGGGATCGGTATAAAAAAGCCCGCCTTCTTGGCGGAAGCGGAAGAAAAAGGGCGGCAAAGCTTGCCGCGTCAAGGGGAAAGCGAAGAAACGGCGGTATGCCCATCGGGCATACCGCCGTTTTAATTGGATGCGGGGTCACTTACGCGCCGAAGGACTCGTCGCTGTCGTCGCCGGCTTCGATGGATTCCATGTTGCCGTTGGCGTCGGGCTTAGGCGTGCGGGTCGGCTTCGGGGTACGGGTGGGTTTGGGCGTCTTGGTGGGCTTGGGCGCTTCCAGCGTCTTCGCACCCTCGACGGAGTCACCCTCGGAGGAGTCGTTGACCAGCGTGATCGGCTGGGTATTTTCCACGACCTGAACGAACGTCTTGCCGGGCATCAGCTCCAGCTCGTTGCCTTCTTCGTCGAAGAACACCATGCGCTGCGCGAGCGTCTCCATGTCGTTGCTGTTGGTCTTCTTGTTGTCCTTCGCGCGCACCCAGGTGCCGCGGATGTAGCGGCCGTTCTGGAAGACTTCCAGCGTGCCCTGGCCGGTCAGCGCGACGACCGGGCGAGACGGATTGTTCTTGTACCAGGAGATGTCCGTGCGAATGACCAGAACGTTCGCGTAGGAGCACTGCACGTCGTTGTTCAGATCGATGTACGGCTCGCCGTTGTAAAAACGGTCGTAGGTGCGGGTCGCCTCGTTGTACGTATAGGAGGCGATGTAGTTGTTCTTGTACTCGATGGTCAGGCCCAGCGCGCTGGCGCCGCGGTCGAGGCCCTCCTCGTTGAAGAGGAAGGGATGCATCTTGCTCGTAGAGCCGTCGCCTGCGGCCAGAACGCCGGCGACATCGCCCTTGACGTTATGCGGATTGAAGTGTCCGCCTTCCTTTTCGCGGGGGAAGAGGGCGGCGTAACGGTTGGGCATGCCGTCGACGAAGGGATAGACGAAAGCGCCCTTCGACCACTTGTCCTTGTGGTGTTCCTTCCAGAAGTCCTGCACGGAGGTACCCTTGGCGAGCTGCATGCCGTAGTACATGATCGGGCAATCCCACATCTCGCGCAGGTCTGCGAAGGACAGACGGGCGGAACGGATCGGGCCGGAGCCGGTCGGGATCTCGCTCATGTAGATCGCCAGGCCGCGGGTCGAGCCGTCCTTCTGGATCGGAATCTCGTACATCAGGTCGGCGGAAGAGACGCCCCAGTGCGGCAGCGCGTCGGGATGCGTGTCGATGGTGGACATGATCGGCTGATAGGTGCCGACCCAGCCCTCGCCGGTGATCGGGTTGATGCCGTCTTCTACAGGGTTGTCCGGGAAACCGCCGTTCGGCACTTCGACCAGAGCCTTTTCGGAATAGGACTTGTCTGTATCCGTGAGCTCAAGGTACTGTAGGTCCGCAAACGCGAGGCTGGGAACCGCGAGCAGAGCAGCCACCAGCATCAGGGATGCGATCCGGGTGAACTTACGCAAGAAAGAGCACCTCCAATATAATTGTTTCAGACATGCGTATGATGAGAGACATCTCTATTATCATAACGTAAAAGGGCAAAAGATGCAAGAGTGAACAGGGAATTACCAGCCATTTTACGTATAGATCGCACAGAGGTCTCCCCTCGCCGGGTGTCGTATATTAGACGCCATAAAGTGCCAAAACGTTGCAGGGGAACAAAAAAAATTATCGCATACGGGAAGAAAGCACAAATATGCAGGAATGCTTTGGGAAGATTCAATTTTTGAACCGGAATTTCTTTTTGTGGCAGGAAAACACCGGACTGCGTAGAATATAGTAAAACTGAATGCAAGAAAGAAATGGCCGCGATTCGTTTTCCTCCTGCCTTGCGGCACTGGGCAGGGATAGACGGTCGGCCTTAAGGGAGGATTTCTGCGATGTCGCTGACGCTTTCCAAGGTTTGCTGCCAGGTTTCTCCTTCTCCGACGCTCTCCATTGACGCGCGGGCGAAGGAAATGAAGGCCCAGGGGCTTGACGTCGTGGGGTTCGGCGCAGGCGAGCCCGATTTTGACACCCCCGAGTACATCCGCGACGCGGCGAAATACGCGCTCGACCATGGTTACACCCGCTACACCCCCGCGGCGGGCATGATGGAGCTGCGCAAGGTCATCTGCAAAAAGCTCGCGCGCGACAACGGTCTACATTACGAGCCCAGCCAGATCATCGTCGGCAACGGCGCGAAACACTCGCTGTTTTCGACGTTTACGGCGATCCTGAACCCCGGGGACGAGGTCATCATCCCGGCGCCATACTGGGTCAGCTACCCTGAAATCGTCCGCATGGCGGGCGGCGTGCCGGTCTACGTGCCGATGAACCCGGACAAGGAATTCGCCTTTTCTGCGGAGGACATCGCTCCTTACGTGACCGAGCGCACGAAGGCGTTGATTCTGAACAGCCCGAGCAACCCGAGCGGCGCCGTGCTGAGCGAGCGGGCGCTCGAGAGCATCGCCCGTCTCGCCGTCGAAAGGCAGTTTTACGTCGTCTCCGACGAGATTTACGAAAAGCTGATTTACGATGGATGCCGCCATATCTCCATTGCCTCGCTTGGAGAGGACATTTACAACCAGACGATCGTCATCAACGGCATGTCCAAGGCCTACGCCATGACAGGCTGGCGCATCGGGTACGCGGCGGGGCCGCGCGAAATCATTCGTGCGATGAGCAACTACCAGAGCCACGCGACCAGCAACCCCAACGCGGTCGCGCAGTTCGCCTCCATCACGGCGTTGGAGGGCGGCGAGGAGCTGATGCAGGCGATGGTGCGCGAATTCGACGCGCGCCGCAAGTTCATCGTGCAGGCGATCAACGACGTGGAAGGGCTGTCGTGCCCAACCCCCAAGGGCGCTTTTTACGTGATGATGAACGTGAGCGCGCTCATCGGCAAGCGCTATCGGGGCGAGACGATCAAGGGCTCGATGGATTTCGCGGCGATGCTGCTCGACGCGCAAAAGGTGGCCGTCGTGCCGGGCGCGCCGTTCGGCGCGGAGGGCTACTGCCGCTTGTCCTATGCGACCAGCCTGTCGAACATCGAGAAGGGCATTTCTCGCATCGCGGCGTTCACCCGCATGCTCATGGACTGATGGAGTTTACCTTGCCGCCGCCGGCCGTATGGCCGGCGGCCTTTTGTTTTGGGGAGGAGCCTGTCCGGCGCTTGCCGCCGCACGAAAGAGAGGGCTTCGCTCTTGCTTTCAAGCGAAGCCCTCTGGAAGGGATGGATTTTATTACTTCTTTTTCTTCACGCCGATGAAGACCGCCGCACCGATGGCGACGAGAACGAGCACGACCAGGATGATCCACCAGGGGAAGGGGGCCTTTTGCACCGGTGAAGGCTCCGCCGTTGCGGGTGCGTCGGTCGCGGGCATCGGCGTCGCGGTGGGGATAGGCGTAGGCGCGATCGTCGGCGTTGCCGTAGGAATTGCGGTAGGCTGAGCCGTCGGCACCGCAGTGGGGATGGGCGTAGGCGCGACCGTCGGCGTCGCGGTGGGAATGGCCGTCGGCGCAGGCGTCGCAGTAGGAGCGACCGTGGGCTCTGCCGTCGGCCTTTCGGTGGGCAGCGGCGTTTCATCGATTCTCGCAATGGCCGGAATGGCAGGCGGCTCTTCCTGCGTGCCTAGGGACGCAGCGTCGGAGGGCGTGGCCGTCATCGCCGCCCGATCGTCCGCCGGATCGACGAATGCAAAGGATAGTGGCTTGCCATCTGCGTCCACCGCCAGGAAACCGTATGTTTCGCCGTCCGTCGTGGCATAAGCGCGGGTGTGCGTCTGCCCGTCCGGCGTTTCAAAGGCGTACAGGCCCGGCTTTCCCTCGACGGGCGTATAGCCTTCGGGAAGGGTGTCCGATGCGGGCAGCGCGTCCTGCGGGGCGAGCGCATAGCCCATCGTCGCGAGGGCCTCTTCGTCCGCCGGATCGACTGGCGTGAAGCGGAGCGCGTTCCCTTCCGCATCTGCGGGCAGGAAGACGCCGCGTTCCGCGTCGTAAACCCGGTAAAGCATGTCTCCGCCGGGGGTTTTCAGCTCATACAGGCTCTGCGCGCCATCGACCGCTACGTAATAGAAGGGAGCGTCTTCCGGCACGCCGGGCACATAGCCGAGCGCAGCGATCTGGGCGTCACGCGAGGAATCGGCGGGGATGGCATCTTCTGTGACCCGGCCTTGGGCGTCCGAGGGGACGAAAGCTGGTTCGCCGCCATCCAACCTGCCGAACACACGGTATTCCGTCTCTCCGTCAGGCCGGTCGAATCGGTAGACCGTATTCCCGCCGGAGATTTCCGGCACATAATACGCGGGAACGTCCGACTCGTCGGGCGTCAGCGCAGCAAAGTGCGGAACCGCCGTCGGGGTGGGCGAGTAGGTGTCGGGGTGGGCGTGGGTGTCGGAGTAGGCGTGGGTGTCGGGGTGGGCGTCGGAGTAGGCGTGGGCGTCACAGTAGGCGTAGGCGTCGGTTTGACGCTGCCGCTGTGCGCCGTGAAATAATAGAAGACCTGTCCTCGGATTGCCCCGTTCATGTCCCGCGCGGTGAAAGAGAGGCGAATCTTTGCACCATCACGGGCACGTTCCGGCAGGGTAAAGCTGATCTCCCTGAAAGCGGGCGTATCGTTCTTGCTGTCCGCCGCGATTCGGCAAAGGCGTTCCCCGGCCAGATTGACCTCCAGGTAGGTGTCGATTCGGCTGTCCTCGGAGACGAGGACGTCAGAGGACAGAGACAGATGAACCTCGTCCCCCTTCACGTAGACGGGCAGGCCCGTCCAGTGATAGACGTGCTTCACCTGGGCGTCGGTCGCCAGGCGGGTGATGTCGAGCGTTATGGACGCATCGTCCGCAAGGCGTTGCTCCATCTCGTAGCCGGGCAGTACTTCGCCCTCGACGGTGGAGGCGACGCCTTCCGCCGTAGAAGAGGCGCTGAACGCTTTGTGTGCGGAAACCTCCGGCGTGTTGACCGCGATGTGATCCACCTGCCAGTATACCTCCTGCACGGCAGAGGCGCGTTCCGGCTCAAAGATGGTGCCGTCGGCCAGCGCCCCGACGCACGTGCAGCACAGCAGGCACGCGCAAAGGAATATCGTGAGTACCCTTCTGCTTTCGTAAAACAACGCAGCAGCCCCCTTAATAATTGAAACTAAACCCAGGACAGGCATAGTTGCCCATCCAAATGCATACAATAATCTATCTTCAATTTATACCATAAAGGGACGGGAAAATCAATCGAAGTCCGGTGAAATACCAAAATAATGCGGGAACGACCGACCGCATGGAAATGGGCAGGTTCCACAGAAAATTGGTACTAGCAAAATGTGTCCTGTTGGGTTATAATGAAAAAAAGAACAAAAGGAGGGATTGACCATGATCCAGATTATCTTTGGCAAAAGGGGATCGGGCAAGACCAAACGCATTATAGATATGGCGAACGCGTCCGTCGGCGAGCAGAAGGGCAGCGTTCTCTTTATCGACGACGACAGCCGCTATATGTATGACCTCAAGCATCAGATTCGCTTCATCGATGCGAGCGAATATGGCATTAAGGGCGAAACGCTGTTCACCGGCTTCCTGAATGGCATCCTCGCCAGCAACTTCGACGTGAGCCTCATCTTTATCGACGCGTTCCTGCACCTGGTCGATACGGCTAAACCCGACATTTCCAAGCTCGAGGGCTTCTTCAAGATGCTCGAGGAGCTTTCCGCGCGCTCCAACGCGAATTTCGTCATCAGCCTGAGCGAAGATCCCGCGCTGGTGCCGGAGTGCATCCGCAAATATCAGATTTGACAGCAAGCGGCCGCAGGCGGCTGCATGCCCCCTTCCCGAAACGGGGAGGGGGTTTTCGGTATCCCAACCGGCGCAGGCGCCCCTGAACCCTTTGAGCGTACACGAGGAGGAGTATCCATGCAGTTTGTTGGTACAAGAACCGGCGCGGCCGGCGCGGTCAGCGCGTCCCGGGCGATCCTGCGCGGCTTGGCGGAGTCGGGCGGCCTGTACGTGCCCGAACGCTTTCCGTCCTTCTCCCTTTCGGACATCGATGGAATGCGGGAGATGACCTATGCCCAGCGGGCTGTGAGGGTGCTCCGCTCGTTTCTCGAGGACTTTTCGGAGGAGGAGCTGCAGGCAGCGGTGAGCGCGGCCTACGGTTCGTTCGACGATCCGCGCGTCGCGCCGCTGCGTCCTGTACGGGAGGGCGTCTCGGCGCTGGAGCTCTATCATGGCCCGACGCTTGCGTTCAAGGACATGGCGCTGCAGCTGCTTCCGCACCTGATGACGCTGTCCATGAAAAAGAACGCGGAGGCGCGCGAGGTGTTCATCCTCGTGGCGACGTCCGGCGACACGGGCAAGGCGGCGCTGGCGGGCTTTGCGGACGTACCAGGCACGCGCTGCGCGGTGTTCTACCCGCAGGCAGGCGTGAGCGAGGCGCAGCGCCTGCAAATGGTGACCCAGCACGGGGACAATACCCACGTCATCGCCGTGCGCGGAAATTTCGACGACGCGCAGACCGGCGTGAAACGCATCTTCGCGGACGCGGACTTTGCCGCCGCCATGGACGCGCAGGGGCGCGTGCTTTCCTCTGCCAATTCGATCAATTTCGGTCGGCTTGTACCGCAGGTCGTCTACTATTTTTCGGCCTACGCGGATTTGCTCCGCGCGGGGACGATCCTTCTCGGCGATCCGGTCAACTTCTGCGTGCCCACAGGCAACTTCGGCAACATCCTCGCCGCCGAATACGCACGGCGCTGCGGTCTTCCCATCGGGCGCCTCCTCTGCGCCTCCAACGGCAACAACGTGCTTGCGGACTTCATGGAAACGGGACGTTACGATATTTCAGGGCGCGCGTTTTACCGGACGATTTCCCCCTCGATGGATATCCTGATCTCTTCCAACCTGGAGCGGCTGCTCTTCGAGCTGTGTGGGCGCGATCCTAAGCAGGTGCGCGGATGGATGGAGGCACTCAGGACGGGAAGCCGCTATGACATCGGCAACGAAAACCTGTGCGCGATGCGGGCGGTCTTCGCGGGCGGATTTACGGACGACGCGGGGACGCGCGAAGAGATCCGCCGCACCTATGCGGAGGACGGCTATCTGATGGACCCGCACACGGCCGTCGCCTCGCACGTGCTTCGCGCGTATCAGGAACAAACGGGCGACAGGACGCCCTCGGTCATCGTATCCACCGCAAGCCCGTACAAGTTCGGGCGCCCGGTGCTGGAAGCGATCGCGGGAACGCTGGCGGCGGAAGGGCTTGACGACTTCGGCTGCTGCGGTGTACTCGCCGCGCGAACCGGCACGCGCGTGCCTACGCAGATTGCGGAGCTGCCCACGATGCCCGTGCGCCATAAGCGGGTCTGCGAGAAAGACCGAATGGAAGAGGCGCTGCTGGAAGCGCTTTCGGGGAAAAACGGGATGTAAACGCGCGGGGCGCGGACGGTTTCGTCCGCGCCCCGCAAGGCTGGAGGTTCTATGCGCAATCAAAAGAAGAGCGCGGGCACCTGGCTGCGCCAGGTGCTGTCGGTCGTGGTCAGCGTGGCGCTGCTCGCATACGTGCTCGCCCAAGCGGACTTTGCAAAGCTTATGGAGACGCTGCGCGCCGTGAAAGCGCAGGACCTGCTCCTCGCGTCGGCGCTGCTCGTGCTCGCCGACCTGTTCATGGCGGCGAAGTGCTGGGTGCTCAGGCCGAGTATGCCGGTGCGGGGCACCCTCATGAGCTATTTTAAGCTGCGTTTTTTTGCGCTGCTTCCCGGCGGCAACGTCACGGGCGAGGCGGCCAGGCTCATGGCGCTGCGCGAGATGACGGACGGCTACGTCGCGACCTCGATCATGATCGTCGACAAGCAAACACAGATGATCCCGCAGCAGGTGCTGTGCCTGATCGGCCTTGCGCTGGCCGCCGTGCCGGTTCATGGAATCTTTTTCTTCCTGTCCGGCTTTACCCTTGCGTGGGCGTTGCTGGTGCCGGGCACGCTGCTCCTTTCGCCCGTACGCGTCCTCGCGCTGCGTTTTGCGAAGTGGGTGCGGGGCGTCCGCTTTCGCTTTAGCCGCGTCGTTGCGGAGGAAATCGAAAGCCTGTGCCGGGCCTGCGGCGAGCTTGCGCAGCGCCCCGCGGCCATCGCCGTGCATCTGCTGCTGGGCCTTGGCAGCGATCTTTTGATCATCGGCGCGCAGATGCTGATCGCAAGGGCGCTCGGCTTTACCATCTCTCCGCTCGATTGGCTCTGGCTGAATGGAATTGTGAGCATTGCCATGTGTCTGCCCTTTTCTGTGGGCGGCATCGGGCTGCGGGAAGGCGCGATGACTTCCATGCTTGGACTCTTCGGCGTGGAACCCTCCGTGGGCATGCTGCTGCCGCTTACGGTTTCTTCGCTCACGCTGCTCAAGGGCATTGCGGAGGGCGTGATCCAAATGGGAGCGGGCCGGCTTGATCGGAGCAAAGTAACAAATTCGTAAAAAAATTAAAAAATATGCAACCTTTTCCTCTCTTTTTTCATCTTATAGATATAGATGCTGTTGAAAGACGGCGAAAGCTGAAAAAAGGGGAGGAAAAACGATGGCTTATTTCTTGAAGCGCGCACTGACGCTGCTGATGGCGCTGGCACTCCTGTTTAGCCTGCCTGCGGCGACGCAGGCGGAGGACATCGAATACCAGAACTTTACGATCCAGTATAAGGACGGACAGTTGATCGTCGCACAGGGAAACGCCGCGTATTACGTGGACGAGCTGCCTACGGCGCCGGAGAGCTTTGCGCTCTTTACCCTGCCGGACGACTACGAGACGCTGGTGCTCACCTACGAAAAGGACGGACAGCGGGTGTTTGCCCGTCTGCCCAATGCGGGCGACGTGGTGCTCGACGGCGTGTTTCCCGACGTGATTTTTGCGGCTGAAATCACGGATGTCCGGCTCGATCTGGAGACGGGTGCGAGCGTGAAGAACCTGACCGCAGCGGCGCCGCTGATGCTGGAAGTACGCGGCAGCGTAGGCGCGCTGAATCTTTCCCAGGACGTGGAACTGACCCTCGTGGGCAAGGCGTCCTCGCAGGGTACGGTGGATCTTTCGGACATCCCCCTGGATGCCTGGACCGAACAGCTGCAGGGGAACGCAGCAGGCACGACGACCGTAACGGTCGACTGGACGAAGCCCGTGCAGGTGCAGACAAGCGCGTACACCGTGACCTCTGCCGCCAAGCCGGAGCGCGAAGCCGTGACCAAATGCAGGATCTGCGGCAGCACGAAGCATACCCGGCCGACGAAGCTCAGCTGCGGGCACTATAAGTGTAAAGTCAAAAGCGGGGACAAGTCCCATGAGACGAAGCTGACGTGCGGCGAATACGAGTGTCAGGTGAAGGACAAGGACGATCCCATCCATACGCAGAAGCAGCCCTGCGGGCATTACCTCTGCGTCGTGAAGGGACACGAAAAGGATCATGCCCTGTATGCCTGCGGCAAACACTACATCTGCGGGGACAGCAAGGCTGAAAGCCACATGAATTGCCCGGCCTGCGGCAAGCCGCTGTGCGAAGGGGAACATGCGCACAAGACGCTGGGCTGCGGGCACGCGGAGGGGCTGGTCGAGGGCGACCACAGCCAGCTTCCCTGCGGCAAGCACTACGCCTGCTCTGTGACGAACGTAAAGGAGCACGCGCTCTGCGCGGCCTGCGGCAAGGGGCTTTGCGAGGGCAACCACAGCGCGCTGTCCTGCGGCCTGCACTATGCCTGCGCCACGAGCGACGGGCCGGGGCACAAGGCCTGCGAGCGCTGCGGCAAGCCCCTTTGCAACGGGGACGACCACAGTAAGTGTCAGGCGCCGACGCCCAAGCCGGTAGAAACGCCGACGCCGGAACCGGAGGAAAAGCCGTCGGACGAGCCGGTAGAAACGCCGACGCCAAAGCCGGAATCGACCCCGTCGGAGAAGCCGGGCGAGCCCGCGACCCCGTCGGAGGCCTGAGCATATAAAGCCGCCCCTGCGAATTTTGCGGTTCGCAGGGGCGGTATTTTGCGCTTTTACGCACGCTTCCGTTCCATTTCCTCCGCTTCGCTCTCCAGCTCCGGCAGGGTATCCAGGTATTCCTCCGGCAGGTTTTGCGGACGGTAGGTGGGAATCACGCGCTGCAGGCAGTTGCGGATGTGGTGGGGATCTTGGGTGATGGCACCCCGCAGAATGTCCATGCGCTCGCAGACATCCGCGTAGGACAACTCGAGCGGACGGCCGATCTTGATGCCCTTGCGTCCCGACTCGCGCAGGCCCTCCTCGTCCATGAGCACTTCCTCGTAGAGCTTTTCGCCGGGGCGAAGGCCTGTGTAGACGATGGGAATGTCCACGTCCGGCTCGTAGCCCGAAAGGCGGATCATGTCGCGCGCCAGGTCGTCAATGCGCACGGGCTGCCCCATGTCTAAGATAAAGATTTCGCCGCCCTCGGAAAGCGAGGCCGATTGCAGGACCAGGGAAACCGCCTCGGGAATCGTCATGAAGAAGCGCGTGATATCCCGGTGCGTGACGGTGACGGGGCCGCCCTGCGCGATTTGCCGCTGGAACTTGGGCACCACGCTGCCGTTCGTGCCCAGAACGTTGCCAAAGCGTACCGCGGAAAAATGTGTCTCGCTCTCGTGCTCGTAGCTTTGCACGATCATCTCCGCCATGCGCTTGGTAGCGCCCATCACGCTGGTGGGATTGACCGCCTTGTCGGTGGAGATCATTACAAAGCGCTTGACGTGGAATTCGTTGGATATGCGCGCCACGTTGTTCGTGCCGAAGATGTTGTTCTTGACGGCTTCGCAGGGGCTGTGCTCCATGAGCGGGACGTGCTTGTGCGCTGCCGCGTGAAAGACGACCGCCGGGCGCTCCAGCGCAAAGACCTCGCGCAAGCGGTCCACGTCCTGCACCGAGCCGATGTGTACCCGCAGGCGTTCAGCATTTTCCGGGGTCTCAAGCAGCTCCTGCTCGATGGCGTAGGCGTTGTTTTCGTAGAAGTCGAAGACGACGAGGCGTTTGGGTCCGTAATGCATGATCTGCCTGCACAGCTCCGAACCGATGGAGCCGCCGCCGCCGGTCACGAGGACGACCTCGCCCTTGAGTATGGAGGAAACCTCGCTGTTGTCCAGGCGCACGGGCTCGCGGCCCAGCAGATCCGCGACGTCGACCGGGCGAACGTTTTCCACCCGGCAGTCCACGGTCTCCTCTACGCTGAGCAGCCTGCGCATTTCACAGCCGGTAGACTTGCAAAGGGTGAGGATGCCGCGCATCTGCTCGCCCGTCGCGGTGGGAATGGCGATGATGATCGTATCGATGGACTTGCGCGATACGATGTCGATCAGCTGACTGCCCGTCCCCAGCACGGGTACGCCGCGGACGCTGCGCCCGACTTTGGCCGGGTCGTCGTCGATGAGACAGACGATGCGGTCCGCGTTGTCCGGCGCGAGGCGGATGGAGTCGATCAGCGCCGCACCGGCGATGCCCGCGCCGTAGATCAACAGGCGGCGCGATTCCTTGCCGTCCCTGCGCCCGTTCCTGCGTTCCTCGCGGTGCTTTTTTTTCTTGCGGGCCAGCAGCATGTAGCGGTACATGAAGCGGCTCATGGAGGTGGTGCCCGCGATGCACAGGAACGCGAGCAGGAAGATCTTCGCGGAGCGGACGGGGAGCTGGAACAGGTAGACGATCAGCATGACCAGCCCGAATCCGATGAAACAGCCCAGAATATGGGCGATGCGGTCGGTCGGATCGGCATAGAGCCAGAGCTTGTTATAGGAGCGCATGAAAAAACAGGAGACCAGCGTACAGACGATCTGCAGCGGCAGCAGCTGTTTAAATTCCGACATATAGCGCGCGGGGATGTTGCCTTCAAAACGCATCCAGTAGGCAAAATAGAAGCTCAGGGTGACGAGGCACGCGTCGAGCACCATGAGCATGTAATTCGGCCGGTAACGCTTCATCTTTTATGACACCTCATTGGAGAGAGATTCCTCCGCGGGCAGGGATACCATCGTCGGAATATGACCCGTGTGCGGGAGGTAGATGTTCAGAAAATCCTGTGTGGAAAGGATAAGGGTCGCCGTGTTGACACACGGGTGAAACGCGACGCGCTTGCTGCGCGGCAGGTCGCTGTCGACGAGCAGCCGCACCCGTCCCTGCGGATCGTTTAGGAGGCCCATCGGGCTGACTGCGCCCGCATAGAGGCCGAGGTATTCGGGCAGCAGCTCCTCCGGGGCGAAACTGAGCCGGGAAACGCCGAGCTGCCCAGAGACGGAGGCGGTATGAAATACCTTATCCGGAAGCGCCAGCAGCAAATAAAACTGCGACTTTTGCCGGTTGCACAAAAACAGGTTTTTGCAGTAGACGACATCCGGCTCCGGGACGAGCGCCGTGCAGTCGTCCATGGTGCGCACGGCCTCGTGCTGCGTTACAGTAAACGGAATATCCAGGGCGCGCAGCGCATCGTATGTTTTTTGTTCCCGATCCGTCACGAAACCCCTTCTTTCTCGCCTTTTAGCGCGGCGGCGTCCCGCCGCGCGGATAGCATACGGTCAATCGTTTATTATACACATAAAGTCATGTTTTGGCAAGCATAGGCAGATTTTTGCAAGCGGCTTGTTGTAGGCGTACAATACATATTGGACAGTAGAAGAAAAAAAGGATGAAGGATATGGCCTCATCGGTTATAGTTGGAGTTGCGGACAACAACTATACGAGAGGGGGCCACATCCTTCATGAGCAAGAGTATAACACAGGACATGGCATATCGGCAATCCCTGATGAAGTATGCGGTGAAATACGGCGTGAGCCGGGCCAGCCGGAAATACAACAAGAGCCGGTCGTATATCTACTTCTGGAAAGCTCGCTGGGATGGGAGCATGGCCTCCCTGGCCTGCCAGTCCCGACGTCCCCACAGTCATCCCAACCAGCATACCGAAGCAGAGCTGAAGCTGATCCGGGATATGCGCCGCAGAGATCCCAAACTAGGTATGGTGGAACTGTGGCACCGCTTACGTCGGCGGGGATATACCCGCCGCCCGGAGAGCCTCTTCCGCGTAATGCGGAAACTAGGGTTATTCCCACAAGTAGAGAAGAAGCCGGCTTATAGGCCCAAGCCTTATGAGCAGATGACCTATCCTGGACAGCGCGTTCAGGTGGATGTGAAGGTGGTGCCCCGCCGCTGTATCGCGGACCCGGAGCTGCGCCTGTTTCAGTACACTGCCATGGATGAGTTTACCCGACTGCGCTTCCTGGCCGCTTACCCTGAGCAGTCCACCTATTCTTCCGCTGACTTTCTCAAAAGGCTGTTCAAGTGGTATGCCCGCCGGGGTATCCGGGTAGAGTGTGTCCAGACCGACAACGGCTTTGAATTCACCAACCGCTTTTCCAACAGCAAACGCAATCAGGTGACTCTGTTTGAGAAAACGGCTGCTGATCTGGGAATTCGGCATAAGCTCATAAAACCATACACACCTCGCCACAACGGTAAGGTTGAACGCAGTCACAGAGAAGACCAAAAGCTATTCTACAATACCTACTCTTTCTTCTCGCTCGATGACTTTGGTGGGCAGCTAGCTGCCCACCAAGCTCGCACCAACAACAGACCGATGCGCCCTCTCAATTGGGTTTCGCCTAGGGAGTTCCTCCTTGCTTTCACTGTCCAAGATGTTTGACAAACCTACAAGGCAGATTTTTGCAAGCGGCTTGTGCGAGGCATCCAAACGTGTTAAAATGAGGAAAAGCAAAGAAACGGCAGGAGATGAATACGATGAAAAGAAGAATCGGCATCCTGACCAGCGGCGGCGACTGTCCGGGCCTGAATGCGGCCATTCGGGGCGTCGCCCGCGCATCCTATTCGATGTTCGACACCGAGATCATCGGCATTCAGGACGGGTACAGCGGCCTGATCGAGGGGGATTACAGGCCGATGCGCCGGGAAGAGTTTTCCGGCATCCTGACGCTGGGCGGTACGATCCTGGGCACGAAGCGCACGCCGTACCGCAACATGCGCGTGATCGGCGACGACAACGTGGACAAGGTCAAGGCCATGAAGGAAAACTACAAGAAGATGAAGCTCGACTGCCTGGTCTGTCTGGGCGGAAACGGCACGCACAAGACGGCCAACCTGCTCGCGGAAGAGGGGCTGAACGTCATCGGCCTGCCCAAGACGATCGACAACGACATCTGGATGACGGATGTGACGTTCGGCTTCCATACTGCGGTGGACATCGCGACGGACGTGATCGACCGTATCCATACGACGGCGGCCAGCCATGGGCGCTGCATGGTCATTGAGATCATGGGCAACAAGGCGGGCTGGCTCACGCTGTACGCGGGGCTGGCGGGTGGCGCGGACATCCTGCTGCTTCCCGAAATCCCCTATGACATCGACAAGGTCGCCGCGGCGGTCGAAGCCCGCGCGAAAAATGGCAAGGACTTTTCCATCATCGCGGTTGCGGAGGGCGCGATGACGCAAAAGGAAGCCGAGATGAAGAAGAAGGACCGCCTGCAGGCGCGCGCGGATCAGAACTTCAGCGGCATCGCGGCGCGCATCGCCAAGGAACTGGAAGCGATGGCCAGCGTCGAGGCGCGCGCGGTGGTGCCCGGGCACATTCAGCGAGGCGGCTCGCCCAGCGCTTATGACCGCGTGCTGGCCACCCGCTTTGGCGTGCACGCCGCAGAGCTTATTCGCGAAGAGAACTATGGACAGGCCGTCGGCATGCAGGGGGCCGAGGTTGGGCACAATCCTCTCTCAGAGGTGGCAGGCAAGACGAAGTTCGTGCCGCGCGACCACGAAATGGTGCGCATCGCCAAGAACATGGGCATCAGCTTTGGCGAATGAAATATCCGAAGGACAGGCATTGACCTGTCCTTCGGTTTCATTTGACATTGGGGCGGCGATGCCGTATAATATCTTCCGTTATGGATAGACCGTTTGCACCCGTAGCTCAGTAGGATAGAGCGTCCGCCTCCTAAGCGGAAGGCCGCGCGTTCGAATCGCGCCGGGTGCGCCAGAATGCCGGAGGCCGGGGCCTTCGGTTTTTTGATGCAGAAAAGGAGACGGAGGAAGCTTGCGCTTCTTCCGTCTCCTGTGCTATAGAGGGGATTATTCGGTCACAGTGATGGAGCTGACCTGGTCGCCCAGGGTGATGGTGTGCTCGCCAGCCTCGAGGGTGACGTCCATCTCGACCACGCGCCAGCTGCCGCCGGTGACGGTCATGACCTTTTCCGCGATCACGTTGTCGCCATCTGAAAATGATTTTTTACTCCACGACGATGGTCTCGGACAAATCGGAAATACTGATGGTATGCTCGCCTGCATCCAGCGTCAGCTCAATCGTCACAACGCGGAATTGGCCGCCAGCTATGGATACGAACTTGGAGGCAATCAGTTGATCGCCGTCGTAGACATCGGCGTTCAAGCAGGTATCATCCCCATTGTTTTTCACGATGAAGCTGATATCAAAAGGAACGCCTGCCTTTTGAGTAGCCTTTACTGCCTTGCGCACCGTGCGCATGCTGCCTCTGTTCTCTTCCTCAACGTCCTGAACTACAGTGGGTACGACAAGCGTGTTGATATCGACGTCCGGCACAGCGTTGTATTTCATGCCGAAGTTTGCCGTGTAAAGCACGTCGCCCAAATTGTCAGGAACCAGCAGGGATGGATTTTCGCGAATCGCTGCGGCCAGATACAGCCGCGTCGTATCGTCCAGCCCCATGTCATACTGCAGGTCACCCCAGGACAGCAGATACGCATCAGCGTCGCGGGCGATTTCATAGACCAGCTTGCCGCTGGGCTCACGAACGCCAAACAGCATATCCGCAGTTACAGACGGATAGCAATAGCGATAGAATCCAGGCAGCGCCGTGCCGTGGTCAGGCAGATTGTTGTAGGTCTGCATCAGAATCGCCGCGCAATTTGCGGTCTCGTAAGAACCGGGTTCTACACCGATGACGCCGCGCCCGCCCGCAGCTTCTCCTTCCACAACCAGCACGATGGGCTTTTGGGCATCCTGGGCGTCCTCGATGATCATCTCATAGGCGTCGTCCAGCGCTGTCATATGCAGCACAATCACGTCGGCTTCATCCATATTTTCAACGACTGTGGCATACGCGCCAATGGCAATGCTGTCCTTCTCCCTGGTCTCGGCCGCGTTGCTGTCGACAAACACCTTGCTGCCCTTCGCCAACGGCAATATGTCGCCGTCGTTCTTCATGAGCACGGTGGACTTCACCATGAGGCGCTCATCCAGTTCATTCATGTAATCTGTACGAGCGCGGATGATATCCTCAACTGTCGTCAGCTCAAACTGCTCCGCCTTATAGGCATCGCTTGCGCACAGCTCCAAAAGCTCTTCACGTGAATTATACGGATCCTCAAACAGGCCCAGGTTGAACTTTGCACGCAAAGCGCGAGAAATGGCCTTGTCGACGATCGCAACGTCCAGTTTACCCAGCTCGATCTGTTCCTTTACAGTATCAGGCCAGTAGATGGAGTCAAAGCTGTTGGAATTGTAGTAGTTTGAGGTGTCAAGGCCATGCTCAACGCGGAACACGCCAAACTGGTCGATACCGCATTCCAGCATACGGGCAAACAGCTCACCGGGGGTAAAGGTAGACAGATCCCGTCCGTCATTGGTAAGGCCTGTGGTGGCCACAGCGCCGTTGAACAACGGCCAGTCGGTTACCAATACGCCGTCAAATCCAAGCTCGTTGCGCAGATAGCCGATCGTTTCGGAGTCATACAGGATCGGGGTGTTGTTCAAGCCCATTCCGTTGTTCATCATGATGGTGGACGTCTTGCCTTCCTGTACGGCAGCTCTCCAGCCAACCATAAAGTTTTCCCACAATTGCGCTGCAGAACGGGCGCTTTCGAAGCTATTGCGACCGCCGCGGGCAATATAATGCTTGGTCATGGCGTTGACGCCATTTTCTTCATATGCTCTGGTCTCCGCCACGATCATCTTGGCGATGTTGTTTACCTCGTCGCCATACCAGCTTCCCATTTCCACACCGTAGCTATGGAAGATGGTGGTGTAACCCATAGCGTTCATTTCCTTGGAATACTGAGCGACCATTTCATACAAGAGCTCCGGATCATGCGCAACGCCAAAGGCATAATAAGGCATATTGATCATAGAGCCCCAAGTGTTGTAAGGGCGATCCGTTTCAAAAGAAATCGGGATGCCAAGGCTGGCGGACTCGCCGATCTCTTGAATCGCATTCAGCACATCAAGCTGCTCGATGGGCGTGCCCGTTGCGCTATAGGAATAGTGCGTTACATGGTTGTTCGTGATTTCATACCACATCGATCGATAGTTGATGCCATCGATCTCCACATGATCGTCCTTGCTGTACAACCACTCATCCTGCATAGGATAGATGGGAGAAAATGCACCGCCCGTGAAGCAGTTTGCCAGCATGCCCAGTTTCATGTCCATGGACATCTGTGACAACAGATCAGCCACCCGGTCTTCGACATCTGCGCGCCAATCTTCATAGACATCCAGTTTGCCGTTCCGATTCAGGTCTTTGAATGCGTAGCCATCTTCCTCCAGAATCTGCACGCCGGACTTTTCGCTATAACTTAATTGTGCGCCGTTTTCATTTATGATGCGTTTGAAGTCGGTATCCAGCGTGATCTCGCTCCACTTGGGGCTTTCTGCAAGCGTCGGAATGCTTAGCATAGAAGCCAGCATAGCGATTACCAGCAACCAAGACAGTTTCTTCATGGCTCAATCTCCTCATATTTAGTTTACTATATTTACGCTGCCGTAATAAAAGTAACCTAGACGATCTCATTCCGCGCCTACAAGCCTCCGCACGGCTAAGCGGTTTCCCGGCGTGGAACAGAAAATCCCTCTCACCTCCTTACCTCATGTTCCAATAAAGAACTCCTGGCAGCCGTCCTTTATTGGTCGCGATTGAGCTTGTACGCCGCTTGCAGCACTACCCGGTCTGCTTTTAGGGTGACCGTGTGATGCGGCGTCTAGGTGTACATAGCGCTCCGACACATATGGCGCTGCAATCAGGCCTGATCTAGATGCCTCCGCGCCGCATTATCACCAGCTCTTCGCAGTTGTGAAATCTGCTCAGGCTGCCTGTGCGATAAAAAATGCCCAAAGCAGCCCTTCTCCAAGGGGGCGACGGGAAAATACATTCCTGTTCTGCTCTGGGTTCCTCTGATAGCACCAGGAAGGCCGTCCTCCACGGGCGCGTTTTCAGAGGCAAAGTCTACCGCATCGTTTATATCCTGCCAAATGTTCTATCGACTCGTCCCATTCGTCCTTGACCGCAGCGCATACGGTGAGGCGCCTTACCCGTTGATCCTGCTTTCGCTGTCCTTTTCAAACAGGTGCAGCTTCGCCAGGTTGGGAACGATGGCGATGTCCTCGCCCTCGGGCGCGGTTTCGCCGGTGTACTTGAACACCATGAGCTGATCGCCCACGCTGATGTGGATCAGGAACGCGTCGCCCAAAGGCTCCACGCCGTCGATCCTGCCGGGAATCGCGTTGGGCTCCCCGGCGTTTGCGAGCACGAAGTCGGAGGGGCGAATGCCCAGGATGATTTCCTTGCCCGCGTATTTTTCCAGGCACGCCTTGTCCTTTTCAGGTACGGCGAGGGTGAATGTCTTCGCCGCGAGCACGAGGCCCGCACCCTGCTTTTTAACCGTACAGAGGAACGTGTTGATCTCCGGCGTGCCCAGAAAGCCCGCGACGAACAGACAGTTGGGATGATCGTACAGCTCAAAGGGCCCGCCCTCCTGCATGATGACGCCGTCGCGCATCAGCACGATGTGGTCGGCCATGGTCATGGCTTCGGTCTGGTCGTGGGTCACGTAGACCGTCGTCATGTGCAGGCGCTTTTGAATCTGCTTGAGCTCGTAGCGCACCTTGTCGCGCAGCTTGGCGTCCAGGTTGCCCAGCGGTTCGTCCAGCAGGAAGACGTTGGCGTCGCGCACCATGGCGCGGCCCAGCGCAACGCGCTGACGTTGGCCGCCGGAGAGATTGGCGATCTTGCGGTCGAGGTATTCCTCGATCTCGAGCATCTTGGCCATCTCGTTTACCTTGGCGTCGATTTGCTCCTTGGGCACCTTTTTGGTCTTCAGGGCGAAGGACATGTTTTCGCGCACGGTCATATTGGGATAGAGCGCGTATTCCTGAAACACCATGGCGATGTTGCGTTCCTGCGGCGGCACGAAGTCCGTCTCCTTTTTGCCCTCCATCCGGCTCATCAGCGTGTCGCCGAAGCGGATGGAACCCTGAACCGGATGCAGCAGCCCGGCGATGCACTGCATCGCCGTGGATTTACCGCAGCCGGAGGGACCCAGGAACACGCAAAATTCGCCGTCCTGAATGTCAAGGTTCATGCTTTGAAGCACATTGGTTCTTCCTTTATTATAGGAAACGTTCATATCTCGAATGGAAATGGAAGCCATACCATCACCTTCCTCGGCGCAATGCCGTTTTGCTCGTGCTCAGTTGCCGAAGGACGGAACGTCGATGCCGAAGCCGTAATCGAACAGCGAGTCGACGATGTCCTTGGCCAGGTCTTCGCGCTGCAGGAGCACCTGGCTCATGGACGCGGGGATCTGGAAGGGCGTCCTTCCGGTGACGGCATGCTCGCCGTACAGCGCGTCCGCGACGGCATCCGCGCCGCTGGACATGCCGGGGCGATAGGCCAGCAGCACGCAGTCGCTCAGGTCGACTATGTCGGTCATTACATACGCGCGGTTCATCAAACAGACCGTGACGACGGTCACGCCGGACTTTTGCAGGGCCGCGACCATGTCGGTCTGCTCGTCCGGGAACGTCAGCGTCGCGGTGCCCCAGGCGGGCTCGTGCGTGCCGGACGCCTCGCCGACGACCACGACGGCCACCGTGTCCTCAGGATAGCTTTCCTCCACCAGGGAGGTGTCGTCGCCGATGTAACGCACGTTTTCCTCGCCCGCCTTTTCGCGCAGGGCCGCAAGGATGCTCCTGGCCTGGTAGGATTCGACCGTCCATCCGCTGGAGAGCGCATGGCCGTCGTCAGCCAGGGAGCCGGCCACGACGAGCTTTTTACCCGCGAGCGGAACGGCGTCTTCATACTTCACCATCGTCAGCGCATTGGCCGCGGCTTCCCTGGCGAGCGCTTTGTGCTCGGGGTTCGACAGCGTGGCTACGGCGTTTTCGGCGTCCACATAGGGATTTTCAAAGATGCCCAGCTCAAACTTGACGGTCAGAAGGCGGAGCACCTTTTCGTTCAGCTGCTCTTCGCTGAGCTGGTCCACCAGCTTCTTTACCTCGCGGGTGCCTGCGCCGCCCAGGGCGTCGGCGCCTGCCAGCGCGGCGGGCGTGGGGCTCAGGCCCCAGTCGGTCTGGATGATGCCGTCGTAACCCAGCTCGCCGCGCAGCAGCTCGGTCATGACCGTGGAGGACTCGTGCGCGTAATTGTCCACGGCGTCGCCGCCCAGATACGGCACGGTGGAGTAGCCGTAGGGCATGATCGAGGAAGCGCCCGCCTCGATGGCCGCCTTGAACACGCTCAGGTGCATCTGGAAGGAATCGTCGTTATAGACGAGCGGCGTGCCGTCCACGCCCGACGTCTGAGGGCCGGAGCCCGGAAAGTGCTTGACGCAGGTCATGACGGAATCGGGCGTCAGTTCCTTGCCGCCCTGCAGGCCGTTGATCGCCGCCACGACCATTTGGGTGGCCGTCTCGACGTCCTCACCGAAGCATTCCTGCACGCGCCCCCAGCGCGGGTCGGTAGCGATGTCGGCTACGGGGGAGAGGCTCATGCGTACGCCGATGGCCTTCATCTCTTCACGCTGCATGTCGGCCAGCTTCCCGACCATCGCGGTGTCGCCGGAGGCCGCGAGCGTCAGCTGATCGGGCAGGATGGTCGCGCCGTCCACCCAACTCGCGCCGATGACGGAGTCCATGGAGAATATCACGGGGATGCCCAGGCGCGAGCTTTCCGCCAGCGCCTGCACCTCGTTGGTGCGCTCTGCGGCAGCCTTTGCGCCGTCCTGCAGGTAGTCGTAGGCCAGCGCGAAGCCGATGTCCAATTCGCTGAACCAGCTCTCCTTGAGCGTGACCAGCGTCACGTGGAGCATCTGCGCGGCCTTGTCCTCGGCGGTCATCTGGCTGAGCAGGTCCTGGGCCCGCTCCTTGGGGGATAGCCGCCAGTCCTCGTAGGCGTCCAGTGCGCCGTTTTTGTTCAGGTCCTTAAAGCGATAGCCGTCCTGCTCGAGGATCGCTACGGTGTCGGCGCCCAGCTCGGGCTGGGTATAGGCCGTATCCGCGGCGGTGGCGGACAGCGCGCCCAGCGTGAGCGCGAGGGCCGTCGCGGCTGAAAGCATGCGTCTGATAAACGTCTTTGTCATGATGGTTCCCCTTTCCTTAAGACGCGGTAACCGCGCCGGCCATGTAGCCGCGGATCAGATACTTGCCCATGAAGATGTACAGAATCAGCACCGGGAGAGCCAGAATCATCGACCCGGCCATCTGCACGTTGAACTCGGCGGCCATCGTGCCGGCCAGCTCGTTCAGCGCGATGGTTGCGGGCTTCGAGTCGTAGCCGCCGAGCACCAGCGCGAACAGCATCTCATTCCAGATGGAGGTGCACTGAAAGACGAACACCGTGATCGTGGCGATCTTCGTGTTGGGCACGACGATCTTCGCGTAGATCGACCAGGGGCCGTTCCCGTCGATCATCGCCTGACGGATCAGCGCGTCCGGTACGTCGGCGTAATAGCCGCGCATCATCACGGTGCACATCGGCATGCCGAAGACGGAGTGAACCAATATCAGGCCCAGCACGTTGTCATAGAGGTTCAGCGCGTTGATGGTCTGAAGCAGCGGAATCAGGATCGCCTGATACGGCAGGTAGGTCGCCGCCACCAGCAGAACGAAGAACAGGTTGCTGAACTTAAACTTCCACTTGCTCAGCGCGTAGGCGCAGACCGAGCCGAGAAAGAGCGAACCGAGCGCGCCGCCGACCGTGATGATGAGGCTGTTGATGAGCGGAATCTTCAGTTCCTCAAAGGCGCTGACGTAGCCTTCGGCCGTGAACTCCGTGGGCAGCGCGACGGGGCTTGAGGTCATCACCTCGTTGTTCGTCTTGAACGAGGTGGTCAGCGTGCCCCAGAACGGCAGCATGTAGAAGACCAGAAAGGCGATCATCACGAGGTAATAGACCGCGTGCAGCGCGTGCAGGTACCATTTGGGCTTGGGGCGATTGATCTGCATCCCCGATGCCGGATTGACCGAAACCATGCTTGCCATTTTATCACTTCCTCTTGTTGGTCCAATAGGTCAGGGGAAGAATCAGCACCAGCACCAGCGCCAGCAGGAAGCAGCTGATGGCGGCGGCCAGGGCGAAATTGTTCTTGCTGAAGGCTTCCTGGTACATCCATACGGGTAACGTCCACGCGGCGGACTTGGTGTAGCCCACCAGGGATACGATGAAGTCAAAGGAACGCAGCGCGTACATCGCCAGGATGGTGATGCAGGAGCCCATGGCGCCCTTGAGGCGCGGGATGATGAGCTTCCAATAGATGCGCAGGGAGTAGGCGCCGTCCAGCTTGGCCGCGTTGATGACGTTTTCGGGTACGGACTTGATGCCCGCGAGGAAGATGACGGCCACGTATCCGGAGAACTGCCAGACCAGCGCGATGATGATGGACAGCATCACCGTGTCGTTGCTCGAGGTCCACATGAGGTTCGCGGTATTGATGCCGATGATTTGCAGAAAGGAATTGAGCACGCCGTTCGTGGGCCGGTACATCCAGGCCCAGACCGTGCCGGTCACGACGAAGGACAGCGCGAACGGCAGGAGGATCAGGTTGCGAAAGAGCGTCGTGCCTCTGAGGCCCTGATCCATCAGCAGCGCGAGGCCGAGGCCCAGCAGCAGGCAGATCGGGATCAGGCAGAAGAGGAGCAGCGTGTTGATCAGCGAGGTGCCGAAGTATTCGCTGCTGAACATCTTGGCGTACTGGCCAAAGCCGCCCCAGCCGTAGCTGGCCGACAGCGAGCCGTTTTGCCAGTCCGAGACGGAAACCCATACGTTCCATCCCAGGGAGATATAGACGAAGTAGAGGAGCAGTACAGCCGGGATCAGAATTGGCAGCATGGGGTGCCGTGTAAAGAACTTGCGCATAGACAACCTCCTAACCTGATAAAAGAGCCTGCGCAGGGACGCGCACTTTCCTCCTGCGCAGGCGTTTGAGCTCCTTTATTCGCCGTAGCTCAGGCCGAAGCCGTATTCGTACAGCGGGTTTTCCAGGTCGAAGGAAATGTCGCTCTCCTGCGCCTCGACGGACGCCATGTCGCGCGGCATGGCGATGGGCAGCTTGCCGGTGGGGTTGTTCGCGCCGTAAAGCGTTTCCGCGATTGCGATGCCGCCCTGCTGCCCGGGATAGTAGGCCATCAGGATGGCGTCGGCGTTCTCATCGCACCAGGACAGGATGTACGGACGGCCGCCGATCACCACGGTGACGAGCGGGGTTCCGGTCGCCTTTACGGCTTCAAGGATGCTCTGCTGGGACTGGGTGATCTCCAGCGTGTCGTAGCCCCAGGTGGGATTGTGCTGGTAGGCGGCCTCGCCGATGGCTACGATGGCTACGTCGCATTCCTTCGCCAGCGAGGAGATCTTCTCGACGTCCTCCGCCTCGTAGATCACCTCGGCACCCTCCGACGCGAGCTGCGTCAGCGCCTCGGCCAGGGTGATTCCCTCCTGGCTGGAGGTCCAGCCGCCGCACAGACTGTCCATGTCCCCGGCGCGCATGCCGGCGACGAGAATCTTCTTGTTTGCGGAGTCGATCGGCAGGACGCCGTCGTTCTTGAGCAGCGTCATGGCCTTGCGCGCGGCTTCAAGGTTCACCGCCTGGTTTTCCTCACAGCCCACGTAGGACGCCGCGTAATCCACGTCTACATAGGGGTTTTCAAAGATACCGAGCTGGAACTTCTCGCGCAGGATGCGGGCGGCCGCTGCGTTGACGACCTCCTCGGTGATCTTGCCGTCGCCATAAAGCGCTTCCATCTGGTCGATCAGGCGAATGGATTCGCCGCCGATGCCGTCCACCTGGCCTTCCATGACGCCGATGAGGATGGCTTCTTCTTCGGAGCACTCCTCACCCCACATGGAGGTGGACTGCTGGATGCCCCAGATCATGCCCCAGTCGGTCTGGATGATGCCGTCAAAGCCCATTTCCTCGCGGAGCAGGGTCTGCAATGTCGCCTTGCTGCCCAGCGCGGCGGTGGTGTCCAGCACCAGCGGGATGCTGTAGTAGGGCATCACTGAGCCGACGTTCGCCTCGAGCGCCGCGTAGTAGGGCTTCAGGTGGATCTGGAGGGATTCCTCGGTGGAGACGATGGGCGCCTGATCCAGGCCGTCCATCTGCGGGCCCGCGCCGGGGAAGTGTTTGATGCACGCGATGATGCTGTTTTCGTTCAGGCCGTCCGCTCCGTCTTGATAGGCGACGATCTGCGCGCGTACCATCTGCGTCACCAGCTCGGGGTCCTCGCCGAACGTCTCCATCACCCGGCCCCAGCGGGGCTCGGAGGCGATGTCGGCCTCAGGGGAAAGCGTCATCCGGACGCCCATGGCCATCAGCTCATTGCGCTGAATCTGGGCGAGGCGAGTGACCAGATCCTCGTCGCGCGTCGCGGCCTGAGACAGGTTGTGGCCGGTGACCGTCGCGCCGTTGACGTACGAGGCGCCGTGCACCGAGTCCATGCTGACCACCACCGGCACGCCCAGGCGGGATTCCTCGCACCACTCCTGCACCTTGTTCATGGTGGTGGCGGCCGTCGCCGCGCTGTTTGCCACGTTGAACTCGCGCACCAGCACCATGCCGATGTTTTCGGTGCTCATCCACTTCTTCAGGTAGTTGGGGTAGGAGCCGTTGTCCTTGGGGGTAAAGGTCGGGTGCTGCATCTGCGAGATGCGCTCGCGGATGGTCATCTGGGCGAGCAGGTCGGCGGTGCGCGTGTCCGCGTCCTCACGCCAGTCCTCGTAGACGTCCAGCACGCCGTTGCCGTTCAGGTCCTTGAATTTCAGGCCGTCCACCTCGATGATCTGCTTGCTGGCGGCGACCAGCTCGCGCTGTGTGTCGCTCCCCTCTACGCGGACGTACTGTATTTCTTCCTCACCCTCTGCGAGCGCCGCAGGCATCATCGTCATGCTCAGCGCCAGCGCGGCTACGAGGGCTGCGCCGCGCCTGAAAAAGTTCTTCTTACTCAACAAGGTTCCAATCTCCTTCCAGGCCGGACTCCTGCAGAGCCACGACGATGTTATGCGCATAGCGGGCGGTATCGGGGTCGGAGGCGACGGCAAAGTCCTGAATGCGGGTCTGCAGATCCGTAGAGGCGGACCAGGGCAGCGCCGTGCCGTGCGTGAAGCTGGGATAAATCTTCGTGGTCTGCGCCGTCAGCTCTTCCTTAAACTTGAGCGTAAGCTCGCAGTAGGTGCTGTCGGGGGTATCCGCATAGGGCGAGATGGATTCCTTGAGCGAGGAAAACGCGGCCTGTACCTCGGGCGTGGTCACGTTGTACACCCAGCGAACGCCTGCCTCCACGTCGGAGGAGTCGTTGGAAACCACGAATCCGTCGATGCACATGCCAAACCATCCGTCGGTTCCGGGGAATGTGAACACGCCGTAGTCCTCGCCGTAGGTCTGGGCCATGCTGGTCATCAGCGGCTGCATCCAGGCGCCCATGATCTGCATGGCGTACTGGCCGCCCACCACCTGACCGGAGGTTTCGTACCAGTCGCGGGAGGAGTGGTCGGGGGCGACGTAGGTCAGCAGCCGCTTGTAGGTGTCGAGCACCCCCTGCACCTGCTCCTCGGTCGCCTTGCCGTTGATGAAGTCCTGGTACACCTTGGGGTCGGTGCCCATCATGATGTCCTCAAATACCTGACAGGCGGGCCAGCCCTTGCGGTCGCCGAGGTCGAGGGGATAGTACCCTTCGGGCATGGCTGCCTGCAGCTGATCGCAGATGCCGAAGAACTCATCCCAGGTGATGCTTTCGTGATCCGGAACGGCAACGCCGTACTGCTCAAAGACGTGCCGGTTGTAGAAGATCACGTTGGACTTATGGATGCCTACGGGCACGATGTGCTGCTTGCCGTCGGAGGCGGTGCAGAGGTCGGCAAGCCCGGGCAGTACGCGGTCGTAAAGGCCGGCGTAATCCCAGACCCGGCTCAGATCCAGCAGCATGTCCGAGGTCAGGTAGGGCTCGATTTCCTCACCGGGATGCGCCTGAAAGGTCTCCGGGGACTTGCCCGCCTGCTGAAGCACCTTCACCTTCATGACCATCGCGCCGCCCGCGCCGCCGGGAATGGCGTTGGACTTCGCGTTGATGCCGGTGTAGACGCCGGAGAAGCCGTTGATGATGGACTCGATCGCGTCCTTTTCGCCGCCGGCCGTCCACCAGTGGTAGATGTTGGCCGTCCCGGAGGCCGCGGTGTCCTCGATGATGGCCGGGATGTCCATTTCGTCCGCGTTGAGCTTGGCGTTCCTGGCGGCAAGCGCCGGGGAGACCGCGCTCAATGTCATGGCGCCGGTCAGCACAAGCGCCCCAACCTTTTTTAAATTCATAGCTCGTCTTCCTTCCTCATCACTTTTCAACGAAAGTCAGCGTTCCCCACAGCGAGGGATTCACGTCCACTTCCTCGCTGCCGGAGGCCTGCATGCGCACGGTCGCCACGCCGGGGCAGGGGAAGTCCAGGTCGAACATGCCGGCTTCAAAGCCGATGCTCATGCCGGCCGCAGGCACGAGCACGGGGAGGTTTTCGTTGGAGAAATTGCTCCAGGGAATCACGCACTCGAACGTGTAGCCGCCCTCGATCTCCTGCACCGCGCATTCAAAGCCTTCCAGCACCTGCTCGTCGCCGTCTTCACCCACGGTCTCAAAGCCTGCGTTGTCCGCGACCATGTCGCGGTCGATGCCGTTGCAGAAGTCGTAGTCGTCGATGATCTGTGTAAAGCGGAAGTCGTTTTTCACGTACTCGGTGCGCTCCGGGTCTGCGTCAGGATCGGTGGAGAAGAACACAACGAGCGAGTCCGCCATGTCCGGGGGGAAGCCTTCGCGGTACATGAAGGGCGTGTCGTCCAGAACCTTGGCCGCGAGATACAGGTTTTCTTCGCTCCACATGACGTACACCTCAAAGGAGCAGTCGCCAGCATCCGTCCACTGCCCGGGGTCGCGGACGACCTGCTCCATCGTGTTGGCTGTCATGGGGGAAGAGGTGTCCCACTCGCTCAGGTCGCCGTCGATCGCGACCTCGCCGGGCGCCTTCGCCGCCTCGATCTGCTGTCCTGAATAGGCAGAAGCGCTGGTGCAAAGGCCGAGCATCAGAACCAGAATCACCGCGAAAACCAGACCGCCGCGTACCATACCACGTTTCATAAAGTTTCCTCCTCAGTTCATGGATTGTTGGATTGTCACCGTCATGAGATGCTTACTCACTTTTAACGTCATTATACAAACTTGGTTTCCGCTCTGCGCCGGAAGATTCCAAACACACGGATGAAAAATCGTACCCTTCCGGGTATCTGTGGGAATATTCAGTACTGTTAATAGGAAAAAACGGCATTTTCTTTTGCTTTCGTCCGTCCTGTGTTACAATATCAGGTAAACTTCCGCCGTGCGTGAGAGGAAAGGCCGACGCCATGAAGATAAGCCATAAGATGATTCTGCTCTTTTCCGCGATGATTCTGCTCATCGTGCTGGTCAACACCGCGTATCTGGGGCGGACCAAGGTCGAAGGCTCCGACGCGCTGACCGCCGACCGCTACCAGAACATGGCCGTGAACATGATCCGCAACATGGAAGAATACGTGACCATGATGGACCTCGCCATCGAGGATCTGACCTCCGACACGGCGTTTATGGAGGCGTTTTATCAGGTCGCCCTGGGCGCGGACGAAGACCCCGCGGCGGTTCTTTCCAATCAGAACAAAATGTTTCAGGCGCTGTACCATTCGCCCATCGCAGACAACTTTTACCGTGTCAGCATCTTTTCCGAAAGCGGATTTTACCTCTCCAACCACATCGACCGCAACGATTCCATCGTCAGCATGTCCGACGAGTCGAAGGAAATGATCGCGGGCATTCCATACCTGCGGGCCGTCAGGAGCGCCCCCTACCGGCGGCACATCATCTCGTCCCACAGGGACCGCTTCAACCTCTCGCGGGACGTGGACGTGTTCAGCGCGATTCACAGCGTCACCTGGCATGGCGAGCACGTGGGCTACATCGAGGTCGCCGCCGACTGCGGCGAGCTTGACAACCTGCTGCTTACGGACAATCAGAACGCGATGATCCGCGCGGTGTTTAAGGATGGGAGCATCCTCTTTGCCTCGCCCGAGGACGAGGCCATCTACGACGACATCCCGCTGAACAAGTTCACCGCCTACGTCGATCCCTGCGGCCTGGAGCGCAATGTCTATCACATCGAAAGCCGCTGGCTCAACCTGGACATCTACCTCGCAGAGGACGCCTCGATCCGCTATACCGCCGTCGCGGCCATGATCTGGGAGTTTGCGCGCAACTCTCTGGTCATTTCCGCAGTCGCGCTGCTGCTGGTGGTCGTCATTTCCCTGAACCTTACCCATTCCACGCGCTGTCTCACCCGCAAGGTACGCAGCCTGCCCGCCGACCAGCTGCTGCTGAGCGTCGGCACGGAACAGCTGAGCACCTTCGTAACTTCTCCCAAGGACTTCGAGATTCACGAACTGGAGCGCAGCTTCAACGACATGCTGCTGCAGCTCCACGATTCCACCTGCAATGAGATCGCCATGCGCGAGAGCACCCTTCGCGCCCACTTCAAGGCCCTGCAGGCGCAGATCAACCCGCATTTCGTCTACAATACGCTGAACAGCATCTCTGCCAAAGGCATGGAGAGCGACAACGAGGACATCGTCAACATGTGCGACCAGTTCGCCCAGATGCTTCGCTATTCCACTGATACCCGCAGCGAGACGGCCACGCTCGGCGAGGACCTTGCGCACGTGCGCAATTACCTGATGCTGCTCAAGGCGCGCTATGAGGAGCGGCTGACCTATTCCATCCACGTGCCGGACGAGATGAACGCCCTCGTCATTCCCAAGCTGACGCTTCAGCCGCTGGTGGAAAACGCCATGACCCACGGTTTCGGCGGCAATGCCGGCGTTCGCCGCGTGGAGATCGTCGGGACGATTCAGGCGGGTCAGCTCTGTCTTGAAATCCGGGACAACGGCTGCGGCTTCTCCCCGGAGGTGCTTGAAAAGCTCCAGCGCGCGATTTCGCGCATCAATGCCAATTCGCCCGACGCGCCAGACAACGAAGGGCATATCGGCCTGCTGAACACGTGCCTGCGCCTTCACTATTACAGCAAGGGCGCTATGCGCATGCAGATCATGAACGATCACGGGGCCGTCGTCCGGGTGACCACCCCGCTGCAAAAGTAAGCGGAAAGCGGACAGGGCGCCGCTTCCCCAAAGGTAGGAGAGGCGGCGCCCTGTCCGGCTTTCCGCACGTGGCGCGCTGCTACGGATTTATCGTTCCGCCGGGGAATTCGGATCGCGCAGCGCGGCGCCCTTGGAAAGCTCGCACGCCCGGTCCAGGCGGTTTCCGGTGAACAGCGTGCCTGCCATCTCGCCGACGGCCTGCATGCTGCTCTTCCGGCTTTCCGCAATCGTGTTCCCGCTGATCCGGCTGTAGGCGATGTCCCGCAAATACAGCCCGCAGGAGCCGCTGTTTTTTACTTCGTTGTCCACGATCATAAACGGCACCTCGCCGTAGGCCATGATGCCGACCCAGTTGTCCTCCAGGGTGTTGCCGGAAAAGACCGTGGGGGAGCCGTCCAGCCTCGCCGCGCAGATGCTGTTTCCGCGAAGCGTGCAGCGGGTGATGAGCATGTCGTCTTCCTTCTGGATGTTGAGGCCGTTTTCGCAGTCGATCGCTGCGCAGCCGTCGATCTGGCTGTGGCTGCCTGCGGCGAAGAAATAGCCCTGACCCGTGGCGGTTACCGTGCAGTCCTTCACCAGGCCGCGCTCAACCTTTGAAAAGAAGATGCCCTGATCGCAGGCGTTTGCGCGGCATCCGATCACGTTGATTTCCTGTGAAGCACGGATATCGATGCCGTGGTTCGTCCCCTCGCAGGAGCTGTCGATCACGTCTCCGCCCTGATTTTTCGCGAGATAGATACCGAACACGCCGCAGTCGTCTGCCCTGCAGCGCGTCACCTGTACGTGCCCGCAGTAGGCGATTTCCATGCCCATGCTGGCGCAGGAGACGTCCGCTTCCTCGACGACGGCCTCCGCGCAGTTGGCGATGATGACCTGCCCCGCGTCCGGCGGCGCAAGGACGCGTTCCTCGTTTACCGCGTAAAAGAGCGGCTTGCCGTTAACCGTACAATCGCTGATCGTATGCGAGGTAAAGAAATCGACGTCTTCCCCCACCTCGAAGAGCCCCGTCAGCACGGGCACGAGGTGGCTCGTTTCCGAAAGCGGCGGTCCGGCTATGGCGATGCTGCACCCGGTGAAGGCGCAGCCGCGAACGGCCGCGCGATGAATGCCGCCCATCCAGATGCCGCAGGAGGACGTCCGCCACTCCGGGTCCGCAAGCGAGATGGCGCAGTCCTCGACGGTCATGTCGTCGCCCAGGGCATAGAAGCCCGTCCTGCGCATCCGCACATCGAGGCCGCGGAACGTCACGCCGTCCGCCTCCACGCGAAACGCCGCCAGGAACGCGGGCGCGTCGATGACAGGCCGGGCCTCCTGCGCGGCGCAGACGGTGACGGCGCGCTGCACCGTCAGGGGAAAGGCCTCTGCGGGCTGTGTGTACACGCCGTCCGCGAGCTCGATTCTGTCCCCGTCCTTCGCCAGCGCCAGCGCCTCCGTCAGGCTCATGCCGTCGGGCGATGCGCGCAATACCTCCGCCCCCGCAACCCCGGCCCACAGGAGGCAAAGGCCTGCGAAAAGCGCACAGAACATCTTTTTCATCGAAATTCACCCCAATAAAAAGGGGCAGGATCGGGAGATTCCGTCTGGAAGCGCCGATCCTGCCCTTTTTGCTTATTCAAGCGTCATGCTGCCCCACAGGCTTGGGTTGGTGCCGATTTCCTGCGTGCCGGTCCAGGCCATCTGCGGGATGTACTCGGTGCCGGGGCAGGGATAGCTGATGTCGGTGATCGCGAAGTTCACGGACAGCGTATCGCCGGAAGCGGGTGTGTAAACGGGGATGTTCTTGTTGGAGAAGGTCGCCCACGGAATTGCGCACTCAAAGATAAAGCCGGTCGTCGTGCGCTCCGAAGCACAGACAAAGTTCTCAATTACGCTTTCGCCGCCGTCCATGCCCGCGCTGACGAAGCGCTGGCGGGCGTCCTTTTCAACCATCGAGCGGTCGATGGCCGTGTCCCAATATCCCTCGTCCATGATCAAGTAGACCAGAAAGTCGTTGGTGCCGTAGGAAGTCCGCTCGGGGTCCGCCGTGGGATCGGTGGAGAGGTACAGCTTCAGGTTGTCTTCGCCGTCGATGGGCAGCATTTCGATCGCGCCGTACACCGTGTCCTCTGTGACGTCGAAGGCCAGGTAGAGGTTTTCCTCGTCATAGGCGGTGTAGACGGACATGCTGCAGTCGTTCTCGCCCTGCCAGAAGGTCAGATCGCGGATAACCTGCGAGGCGTCCTTCACGACCGCGGGGGAATCCAGATTCCAGTCGCTCAGGTCTCCGTCGATGGTGAGGGCCTCTGCCTTGTGGCAGATGATGTTGGGGCGTTCCTCCGCCAGCGCGAAGGCGCCGGTCATCAGCATCATAGATGCCATCGTGCCCGCCAGGAATTTCTTCATTTTGCTCATGGATAAGCCACCTTTCTTTCGATGTTGGAAGAGGGACGCGCAGGGGATGGGCATTCCCGCGCGAAGAGGGAACGAAGGTTGCGCACCGGCCGTCACGGCGAGCGCTTTTCCGGTTACGCTTGGCGTGCATTGGCCGGCGCCCTCGGCGGCCATCCCCATGAAGGGCGAGGACGAGCCGCTCTTCATGGGGATGTATTAGACGCAAGGAGGATATCTCCTTCCCTGATCTACAGGATATTCACCCCCTCCGCGCCGCTGAGCTTCGCGATCGTGCATACGGGGAACGACAACGACTCGCCGGAAACCAGGGGTCGGTTGACAGGGGAGACGGAGAAGGAACCGTTCGGCTTCGTGGCCGCGGTCGTGTTCATGTTGAACGCGTGCTTCCGGCAGGACCGGATCGCCCGCGGACTCAACCGCCGTCACGTTCGCGGCGCACGGCATTTCAGCGGCCGTCCCCCCGGCCCGGTGACGGGCATCAAGACAGTTTTTTCGTCAGGCCCTTCCTTTCTGTGCGGGATCGTTCCCCTGCGGCATTGCGGCACTCCATCCCTTATTCGCCCCCATTATACTTTTTTGAGGGGCTGTTTGCGCCGGAGGATTCAACACATATGGTCATAAAATTCGATCGAAGCTTCCGGGGTTTGGAAAATCGAGCACACAGCATAGGAGAATCCGGCACAGCGCTTTTTCTTTTTTGGGGCCCATGGTATAATAAATCGGTATCTGCCTTGCTATCGGTAGGAGGGAGGGGTCTTCGTGGCATATCAGGTCTTGCTGGTGGACGACGAACTGCCCGCTCTGCGCTTTATACAGAGCATCATCGAAAAATATGCGCCGGACTTTCAGGTGACCCATACCTGCCCCAGCGGTGAAAAAGCCTATGAATACCTGCAATCCCACGCGGTCGACGTGCTGATCACCGACATCGCGATGCAGAGAATGAACGGCATCGAGCTCGCCAAGCTGGCGCGCAGGCTTCAGCAGGACATTCACATCGTCGTCATCAGCGGCTACGCAGAATTTGAGTTTGCGCAGGGCGCTATTCAGGCCGCCGTGGACGACTACATCCTCAAGCCCGTGGGTATTTCTCAGATGAAGCAGGTGCTGTCCAAGCTGAAATCGGCGCTGGATGAGGAGCATTCCAGCCACGCGGCCGTGATTTTGCCGGCTATCGCCTGCGATCTGCCGTTTTCCAAGGAGGACATCGTCAGATATTATGCCCATCAGGACTACCGCTTTGTCCTCATCCGATGGGGCGGAGCGGACCCGCGCCAGCAGAACACCCTGCGGGCGACCTCGCTGATCTTTCCTGTAGACAAGCACTTTTTCGCGCTGCGCGGGCGAGACGACGAAGAACAGATCCTCGTCTTCCCCGAAAGCGAGTTGGAGCGCTTTTTGTCCGACATCAGCGTGTATATGGCGCAGCGATCGGGTTTGACCACGTGGACGGTGATCTATCAGCCCACGCCGCAGCCCGTCGCGATGCTGCACAACTTTTTAAAGCAGGCGTTCCCCGCGCTACAAAGGCAGTCCGTCATCGGGAAACATCAGATCCTGCCGCTCGTCCTGAGCCCCCATGTGTCCCGTGCGCCGCTCCTTACGCCTGCCGAAATAAACCAGCTGAACTTTTTTTGCACCGCGGGCAAGTACGGCAACATAAAGGAGTACTTTCTCAACCTTGCCGCAACGCTGGAAACAGAGGCCTATCCCCAGCAGCAGGTCTTTCATCTCGTGCAGCAGATCGTGCTGAACCTCGCGGGGATCGTTCCGGCGGTAAAGGCCAATTACGACCAGATGGAGAGCAGCATTGCCGACCTGTTCTTGTACGCCTCGTCTTACGGCGAGCTGCTGACCGGGGTTTACACGGTGCTGTTCGACGACGAGAGCAACGCCCGAGACCGGAAGCTTTCCGCCCGCGAGCTCTACGACTTTGCCATCCGCTACATCGAGGAAAACTACGCGAAACCGCTCAGCGTGCAGAGCGTCTGCGATGAGCTCGGCATTTCGCAGACCTACCTGAGCCGCCTGTTCCGCAAGTACAGCGACACGACCTTCAACACCTACCTGATGAAGCAGCGAATGGAGGCGTCCATCGCGCTGCTGCAGGAGCGGCCGGACATGCTCCTGCGCGACGTAGCCGCCTGTGTGGGCTATGAGGATTCCTCCTATTTCAGCAAGGTGTTTTACCAGTACACGGGCAAAAAGCCCTCTCAATACGCGAGCGGGCAGCGATGAGCCTGTAGAAATGCCGATAGGGAGACCGTCCCGCGCCTCCGCCGCAGGCGGAGGCGCGAATCAAGCAAATTGCAAAAGGATGCTCAGGACGCCGGCACGAAGCGGGCGTCCTTTTTGTAGACGGCCTGTCCGTCGATCAGCGTCATCTGAACGCAGGTTGCGATGCGCAGCGGGCTTCCGTCCAGAAGGACGATGTCTGCGTCCTTGCCCGCGCGCAGACTCCCCAGCCGCTTATCCACCCGACAGATTCGCGCCGAGTTGAGCGTGATCGCGCGCAGCGCTTCCTCCTCGCCGAGCCCCTCCTTAGCGGCCAGGGCGGCGCACAGCGGCAGATATTGAATGCGGGAGACGGGATGGTCCGTCGTGAGCGCCACCAATACGCCCGCTTTAGCCAGCACGCCCGCGGTCTTGAAGTCGGAGTTATTGACTTCGTTCTTGCTGCGCGAGGCGAGGGAAGGGCCGACGATCGCCGGGAAACCGCTTTCGGCGACCGCATCCGCGATCAGGTGCCCCTCCGTGCAGTGGTCGAGCGTCAGCCCGACGCCAAACTCCCTGGCGATGCGGATGGCGGTAAAGATGTCGTCCGTGCGGTGCACGTGGGCCTTGAGCGGAATTTTGCCCTCAAACAGCGGACGGTAACATTCCATGCCGAAGGTTTTCTGCACGCCGCCGTTTTTCTCCGCGTCGAAGTATTCCCGGGCGAGAAAGAGCTCCTCTCGGATGAGCGAGGCGATGCCCATGCGGGTAGAGGGCATATTGCCGTTGACGCCGTAGTTCGTCTTGGGGTTTTCGCCAAAGGCGACCTTGATCGCGGCGGGCGCGAGGACGATCATGTCGTCCACCCTGCGGCCGCTGGTTTTGATGAAGGCGAACTGGCCGCCGATCGCGTTGGCGCTGCCGGGGCCCACCATAGCGCCGGTGATGCCGGCGGCGAGCGCGTTATGAAAGGCGCTGTCCATGGGGTTGATGGCATCGATCGCGCGCAGGCAGGGCGTTAGCGGGTTAGTGCCCTCGTTGCAGTCGTCGCCCTCTTTTCCCGCCTTTTCCTCGGATATGCCGATATGGCTATGCGCGTCGATAAATCCCGGGAAGACGTGCAGGCCGCGGGCATCGACCTGCTCCGCCTGTTCAGGCGCTTCGATATGGGGCGCAATCTTAGCGATTTTGCCATCCCGTATGAGAAGATCGCCGGCAAACGTTCCGTCCTCCATGGTATGAAGCATCCCGTTTTTGATCAGAAGCAAGCGAGGAACCCTCCCTGTGTCGGCCTTGTATGAGGCGTTCTTACATGCGTATATTTTAGCCGCAACGTGAAAAACTATCCGTGAAATCCAAAGATCACGGGAGGGTATAACGATGAACTTCAACAACCAGAACAACCAGAACAATCAGAACCAGCAGAACAACCAGAACCAGTACAGCAACCAGAATCAGCAGAACAACCAGAACCAGTACAGCAACCAGAACCAGCAGAACAGCCAGAACAATCAGAATAACCAGAATCAGCAGAACAGCCAGAATCAGCAGAACAGCCAGAACCAGCGCAGCAACCAGAACCAGCAGAACAACCAGAACCAGCAGAACAGCCAGAACCAGTACAGCAACCAGAACCAGCAGAACAGCCAGAATCAGCGCAACAACCAGAACCAGCGCTAAAGGATCGGCCGGCGTTCAGGAGAACTGCAAAAGGAGCGTTTAAACGACGCTCCTTTATCTTTGGCGGAAACGGAATGCACGATCGCGCGGCACAAAAGAATGTCAATCGTCCAGGAAACATGGCCTGCTTCTAGGATTTCTCTTCTAGCACAGAAAACAGCATAAGAGAACAGCTGCGGAAAAAGAGGGTAGGGAAAGCCTGCGCGCTGTTATCCCGCCCGCCTTCTACCGTGTCAAGTCCGACAACTGACATATCAGGCTTCTCTTGAATGAATTTTTGAAAATCCTCGTAGGCTCGTCCGATACGGAATTCTCTTGCAGCCAGGCTGACCCTTGTACCAGTTTTTCTCGGCTTGCATTTATAACGTACCTTGCGACGCAGATCGATGTTCTCAGTGGTAAAAATCCGGTCTATCTAATTGTGGGGCGTCTTTCTGGAACAAGGAATCTCGTGTCCTGTCACGGATAACTGCATTTTAGAACTTGCAGCTTAACATCATAGCAGCTCTTACACATCTTCGCACAGCTTTTTTCCTCACAAAGGAAACGCAGGGTGCATTCGGAGAATCATGCCCTGAGAAGTGTAACAGGAAAATCGTCAATCACGAATTTAGCTGTCGAAACAAGAATTTCCAATACATTTCACGGGCCATCTGAGAAAAAACCCTTGACATGGAGTGAACTCCAGCCTGTATGATCGTTGACAGAGGGCAGCGCCTTTAAAAGAGTTGGGGAGGACGAAAATCATGCAGGCAGAAATTCAGGTTTATGAAAAATGCGAATGCCGCCGTCAGGAAAAGGAGGCGGAACGAAGGGAGAAGAAGGAGAGGCGGGGATGGCTCGCGGTTGTGTTGGCCGCGCTGATGCTGGCAGCTCTGCCGACGGCGTCCGCAGGGTTGGCGGCACTTTTTGCGGCGGGCGGCGTCCGCACGTATGCAGCAACCGTTCAGACGGGGGATGTTTCCTTCTCGGCGGACGCGCTTACGCTCGAAGGCACCACGTATCTTTGCAAGGATGCGCTGGTTGAGGGCCTGCCGCAGGAGCTGACGCGGCAGGTGCAGGCGATTCCGGGACGCTTTTATGGGGCGGAGGAGTTTATTCCCGCATCGACCCTGGAGACGGCGGGAATTACGCTGGCGGAATGACGCAGCAAAGCCCTTTAACCTTACGATTTCGCGCCTTTGCTACAATGGCGACACACGGCGTTCAATAGCTCCGATTATAATGATGCCATTGAGAAAGGGCGAACGAAAACAACGGCGAGGGTTACCCCTCGACCGATCCATATAAAGCGGGCCGCGTCTCCTTTACGGAAACGCGGCCCACCCTTTTATTTGAGAATTGCACCTTCGTTTGCGGAGGACACCAGCTTGGCGTAGCGGGCGAGGTAGCCCTTTGTGACGTTCGGCGGCGGGCAGACCCACTTGGCCCGGCGCGCTGCGATCGTCTTTTCGTCCACCAGCAGCTCTAGCTTTCCGGCAGGAATGTCGATGGAGAGGATGTCACCCTCCTCCACGAGCCCGATCAGGCCGCCGGAAGCGGCTTCCGGGCTCACATGGCCGATGGCCGCGCCGCGCGTCGCACCGGAGAAGCGCCCGTCGGTGATGAGCGCGACCTCCTTGTCCAAGCCCATGCCGCAGATGGCGGAGGTGGGCGAGAGCATCTCGCGCATGCCGGGGCCGCCCTTGGGTCCCTCGTATCGAATGACGACGACGTCGCCGGAGCGAACCGCGCCCGCGTAGATGGCCTCGATAGCCTCTTCCTCGCTGTTAAACACGCGCGCGGGCCCCTGATGGACGAGCATCTCGGGCGCTACGGCGCTGCGCTTGACGATGGAGCCGTCCGGCGCGAGGTTGCCGCGCAGCACCATCAGGCCGCCGGTCTTGGAGTAGGGATTTTCCACGGGCCGGATGACCTCCGGATTGTCGTTCTTCGCCCCATCGTAGCTTTGGAAGAGCGTCCTGCCGGTGCAGGTTACGGCGCCGCCTTCGAGGACGCCCAGCTTGCTGATTTCCTTCAGCACGGCCATGACGCCGCCCGCCTCCTGCAGGTCCTGCACGTGGTGCGCGCCCGCGGGAGCGAGGTGACAGAGGTTAGGCACCCTGGCCGAGACCTCGTTGATCATGTCCAGGTTGAACGGCACGCCCGCTTCGTGCGCGATGGCGGGCAGGTGCAGCGCGGAGTTGGTAGAGCAGCCCAGCGCCATGTCGAGCGCCAGCGCGTTTTTGAAGGCCGCGGAGGTCATGATCTTGTCCGGCGTGAGGCCCTCCTCGACCATCTTCACCACGCGCATGCCCGTCTGCTTGGCCAGCCGCAGCCGCGCGCCGGAGACGGCGAGCAGGGTGCCGTTGCCCGGCAGGCCCATGCCCAGCGCCTCGGTCAGGCAGTTCATGGAGTTGGCTGTAAACATGCCGGAGCACGAGCCGCAGCCCGGGCAGGCGGAGGACTCGACCTCGTCCAGTCCATCCTCATCCAGCGTGCCCGCCTTGTACGCGCCCACCGCCTCGAACACGCTGTTGAGATCCAGCGTCTTGCCACGCAGGCTGCCCGCCATCATCGGGCCGCCGGAGACGAAGATCGCGGGCAGGTTCAGCCGCGCCGCAGCCATCAGCATGCCGGGGACGATCTTGTCGCAGTTGGGGATGAAGACCATGCCGTCAAAGCCGTGAGCGATCGCCATGGATTCGCAGCTGTCCGCGATCAGTTCGCGCGAGGCGAGCGAATACTTCATGCCGATGTGGCCCATGGCGATCCCGTCGCACACGCCGATAGAGGGAAACTCCACCGGCACGCCGCCGGCCATGCGGATGCCGTCTTTGACGGCCTGCGCGATGTTTTTGAGGTGCATGTGGCCGGGCACGCACTCGCTCTGCGCCGAGACGACGCCGATCAGGGGGCGCGTGAGCTCCTCGTTGGTGAGGCCCAGCGCCTTCCAAAGGGAGCGGTGGGGGGCCTTTTCAGGCCCCGTCTTCACGTTATCGGAAACGCGCATGGCTTACAGCTCCTTTCCAGAGCCCGTCCAGCTCATCTTGGCGCGCAGGTCCTTGCCGACCTGTTCCAGCTGGCTCTGCGCCTCGATGCGGCGCTTGGCGAGGAAGTGCGTGCAGCCGGTCTGGTTTTCGAGGATCCAGTCGCGGGCGAATTCGCCCTCCTGAATCTCCTTGAGCACCTTCTTCATTTCCTTCTTGGTCTCTTCGGTGATGATGCGGTTTCCGATCTGGTAATCGCCGTATTCAGCGGTGTTCGAGATGGAGTAACGCATGCCTGCAAAGCCATGGGAGAAGATCAGGTCGACGATCAGCTTCATCTCGTGCACGCACTCGAAGTAGGCGTTCTCCGGCTGATAGCCCGCCTCGACCAGGGTGTCAAAGCCCGCCTTCATCAGCGCGCACACGCCGCCGCACAGCACGGCCTGCTCGCCGAAGAGGTCGGTCTCGGTCTCCTCGCGGAAGGTGGTCTTGAGGATGCCCGCACGCGCGCCGCCGATGCCCGCGGCATAGGCCAGGGCCGTATCCTGCGCGTGGCCGGAGGCGTCCTGATACACGGCGATGAGATCGGGCACGCCCTTGCCCTCCAGGTACTGGCTGCGCACGGTATGGCCCGGTCCTTTGGGGGCGATCATGATGACGTCCACGTCCGCCGGGGGCACGATCTGCCCGAAGTGGATCGCGAAGCCATGTGCGAAGCAGAGCGTCATGCCGGGGCGCAGGTAGGGCTTGATGTCGCTGTTGTACATCGCGGCCTGCTTTTCATCGTTGATGAGGATCATGATGATGTCGGCTTCCTTGGCCGCTTCGGCGGTGGTCTTTACCTTAAGCCCGGCGGCTTCGGCCTTCGCCCAGCTCTTGGAGCCTTCGTACAGGGCGACGGTGACGTCCATGCCGGAGTCGTGCAGGTTCAGCGCATGGGCATGGCCCTGGCTGCCGTAGCCGACGATCGCGATTTTCTTGCCCTTGAGCAGGTCGAGGTTGCAGTCCTGAGCGTAAAACATCTGTGCCATTTTCATTTTCCTCCTACCAAACTACAGATTTGAGTGACGGAAACGGGATAAAAAAGGGATATATGAACGGTCGTTGGGCCGTAGCATATTGGGGTTGCGAAGCGCTGCGCGGCGCCCGAACGGGCATTGAGCGGAATGCCCGATGCGCGCCATGGACGCTCAGCTCCAGATGCCCCCCGCGATGGTATCCTCGCCCCGCTGCAGCGCGACAGCGCCGGTGCGCACGATTTCGAGGATGTCGTAGTCGGCGAGCAGGCCGAGCATGGCCTGGATTTTGTCGTCCTCACCGGTGAGCTCGATGGTCAGCGTCGTGCGGGCGACGTCCACAATGCGGGCGCGGAAGATATCCACGATGCGCATGATGGCGTCTCGCTCCGCAGCGCCCGCCCGAACTTTGCACAGCACGAGCTGCCGCTCCACCGAATGACGCGGGTCGAGCACGATGACTTTCTGCACGACGATGAGCTTGTAGAGCTGCTGCACCAGCTGATCGACGCGCGCGGTGTCGCCCTGCAGGGTGATGGTGATTCGGCTCACGTCCTCGTCCTGCGTGGGACCGACGGCGAGGCTGTCGATGTTAAAGCCCCTGCGGCTGCAAAGACCGGAGACGCGGAAAAGGACGCCGGGCTCGTTTTGTACCAGGACGCTGACGGTGTAACGGGTGATGGGCGCCAGAGAGCCGGAGGAAATGGTGTTGCGCGTATGCGCGGCCTCGGGCTGCTTGGCGAAGGGATCAAACTGTTCCATGCGGTTTACCCTCCTCGATAAGGTTGAAAGGGCTTTGTCAGTTGAGGCAGAAGGAATCGATCGGCGCGCCGGGCGCGACCATGGGCGCGACCATCTCGTCGATGCCCAGCATGCATTCCACGATGCAGGGATGCCCCTCCTTGAGCGCCTCGCTGACCGCCTGCCGGAAGCCGGACAGGGAATCGACCCGCCAGCCCTTCAGACCGTAAGCGTCCGCGAGCTTGATGAAGTCCGGCCCGCGATCCAGCGTGGTCTGGGAATAGTTCTTGGAGAAGAACAGCGTCTGCCACTGGCGCACCATGCCCAGCGTGCCGTTGTTGAAGAGCAGAATGATGACGGGGATGTCGTAATGCTGCGCGGTGGAAAGCTCCGTCAGGTTCATGCGGAAAGAACCGTCGCCCGTGACCAGAACGACCGGCTTTTGGGTGGCGACGCTGGCGCCGATCGCCGCGCCAAAGCCGAAGCCCATCGTGCCCAGGCCGCCGCTGGTGATAAGCTGGCGCGGGCGTGAGAAGGAGAAGTGCTGCGCCGTCCACATCTGATGCTGCCCTACGTCCGTGGCGATCGTCATATCGCCCACCATATCGCGCAGGGCGTGCAGGATGTTTCGCGGTTCGAACAGGTCGTTCTTGAGGTATTCCTCGCGCATGGATACGGCCTGACGCACCCATTCCTCGTGGCGCTGCTGCGCCAATCGCTCGCGCAGCAGATCCAGCACCACGCGGGCGTGACCGGTGATGTGCAGCGTCGTGGAGACGTTCTTGTTGATCTCCGCGCGGTCCAGGTCGATGTGGATGACGCGCGCGCCCGGCGCGAACGCCTTTGCGTTTCCGAGCGCGCGGTCGGAGAAGCGCACGCCGACGGCGAGCAGCAGGTCGCAGCGCTGCATGGCGATGTTCGCCGCGTGCGTGCCGTGCATGCCCAGCATGCCGAGGCTCATGGGATTCTCGGGGTCGCTGCTGCCGAGGCCCATCAGGGTGTTTACCACCGGCGCGTCCATGCGCGCGGAGAGGGCCTTGAGCTCATCCGCCGCGTCGGTCACGCCGCCGCCCGCATAGATCAGCGGGCGCTGGGCGTCCTCGATCAGCTCGCACGCGCGTTCGAGATAGGGCGTTACCCTCCGCTTGTACTCTTCCAGCTGCGCGCCGTAGGGACGAAGCTGAAGGGCGGGATGATCCGGGGAGTAATTGGGGATGAGCCCCGCGCCGCTGGCGGGCTCGTATTCGCACTCCGCGATCTGCACGTCCTTGGGGATGTCGATGAGCACGGGCCCCGGCCGGCCGCTCTTGGCGATGAAGAAGGCTTCGCGCACCGTCTGCGCGAGCTTGGTGACGTCGGTCACCAGCCAGCTGTGCTTGGTGATGGACATCGTGATGCCCAGGATGTCAGCCTCCTGAAAGGAATCCGTGCCCATCAGCTGCTGGGGCACGTTGCCCGTCAGGAAGACCACGGGAGAGGAATCCATGTAGGCCGTGGCGATGGCGGTGACGAGGTTCGTCGCGCCGGGCCCGGAGGTGGCCAGGCACACGCCGGTTTTTCCGGTGGAGCGGGCATAGCCGTCGGCGGCGTGGCCCGCGTGCTGCTCGTGCGCGGTGAGGATGTGGGAAATGCGGTCCTCGCGCTTATACAGCTCGTCGTAGATGGGCAGCACCGCGCCGCCCGGAAAACCGAACAGGGTCTTGACGTCCTGTTCGATGAGGCATTCGATCAGAATAGCCGCGCCGCATAATTTCATAAGAAACTCCTTTCTGGATATAAAAAAGCAGCTTTCGTCCTTTCTTTAGGACGAAAGCTGCTTCGCGGTACCACCTAAATTCATGCCTTGGGCATGCGCTCACCGGATACGCGGCCTGCCGCCGGCAGAACCTTATACCCGTACCTCTTTTCTCGGCGAGGGCTCCGGCGGGCCTAATGACAGATGCGTTCAGCCCGCTGCTCAGAGGGGACGTTATACCGCGCCTTCCGCGGGAATTTGCACCACCATTCCCTCTCTGCAGCCCTCCGGCGCGGGCTTTTCCTCGTCATCGCAACGCAATATGGTGTTATTGGCTGTTATGATACCACCGGGGCGATGGCCTGTCAAGCAGAAAATTTTAGCGTGTTAAAGCGATCTGTAGGAGTACAATACATATTGGACAGTAGAAGGAAAAAAGGATGAAGGATATGGCCTCATCGGTTATAGTTGGAGTTGCGGACAACAACTATACGAGAGGGGCCACATCCTTCATGAGCAAGAGTATAACACAGGACATGGCATATCGGCAATCCCTGATGAAGTATGCGCAGAAATACGGCGTGAGCCGGGCCAGCCGGAAATACAACAAGAGCCGGTCGTATATCTACTTCTGGAAAGCTCGCTGGGATGGGAGCATGGCCTCCCTGGCCTGCCAGTCTCGGCGTCCCCACAGTCATCCCAACCAACATACCGAAGCGGAGCTGAAGCTGATCCGGGATATGCGCCGCAGAGATCCCAAACTAGGCATGGTGGAACTGTGGCACCGCTTACGTCGGCGGGGATATACCCGCCGCCCGGAGAGCCTCTTCCGCGTGATGCGGAGACTGGGGTTATTCCCACAAGCCGAGAAGAAGCCGGCTTATAGGCCCAAGCCTTATGAGCAGATGACCTATCCTGGACAGCGCGTTCAGGTGGATGTGAAGGTGGTGCCCCGCCGCTGTATCGCGGACCCGGAGCTGCGCCTGTTTCAGTACACTGCCATGGATGAGTTTACCCGACTGCGCTTCCTGGCCGCTTACCCTGAGCAGTCCACCTATTCTTCCGCTGACTTTCTCAAAAGGCTGTTCAAGTGGTATGCCCGCCGGGGTATCCGGGTAAAGTGTGTCCAGACCGACAACGGCTTTGAATTCACCAACCGCTTTTCCAACAGCAAACGCAATCAGGTAACTCTGTTTGAGAAAACGGCTGCTGATCTGGGAATTCGGCACAAGCTCATAAAACCATATACACCTCGCCACAACGGTAAGGTTGAACGCAGTCACAGAGAAGACCAAAAGCTATTCTACGATTCCCACTCTTTCTTCTCGCTCGATGACTTTGGTGGGCAGCTAGCTGCCCACCAAGCTCGCACCAACAACAGACCGATGCGCCCTCTCCTCTGGGTTTCGCCTAGAGAGTTCCTTCTTGCTTTCACTGTCCAAGATGTTTGACAAACCTACAAAAATTTTAGCGTGTTAAAGCGATCTGCGAAGCTGATACCATTCGTCATAGGAGACCACCGTGAGGCGCATATCCTCCGGAAGGCCGTAAAAGCGCAGGAAATCGAGCGTTTTATCCGCATCGTGTGGCGTGCCCAGAAAGGTATAGCCGTTGTACGGCAGCTGGGTGAGGTAGGCCTCCTGCTGGCCGGCTTCGGCGCAGGCGCGCAGGTAGGCGACGCGTTCGCGCTCGCACAGAAAGTTTCGGCCGTGGATGCTCACATAAAAGACGCATAGCAGCGCGGCGCACAGCGCGAGCGGCCGCGTAAGCTGAACGCCGTCTTCCAGCGCCTGGCCGAAGCACTCGACCGCAAACGCCGCCAGCAGTGCGAATGAGGGCATGTAGCAGCGCTCGCTGACCGGGGTGATGAGGAGCAGCGGCGCGGTCAGCAGCGCGGCGCACAGCCAATAACAGACAAGGCGCCGCCTGCGCGGGGCAGCATAGGGCCCGAAGCGCGCGATGAGGAGCAGCGCGGCGAGATAAAGGAGCGAGAGCGCGGCGTCCAGGTGCTGGGTGTAGGCGCCCAGGACAGCCCAGCTTACGTTGAGCCTTCGAAGCAGCGGGTAGAGCGGATAGCAGATCAGGAAAGCGCGCGCTGCACGGCCGACAGCGTGCGTAGGCCTTGCGAACAGGGCGCACAGCGCGAGCAGCAGAAGGAGCATGACGTTGCTGCCCACGAGCATGGAAGCGCCCAGGGACTGCCACGCGTTCCAGGCGGAGGCGGCCATGGCGGGAAGGCTGCGGCCCAGGGCAGTGGTGCGGTAAAAATCCCCGCCCGCGAGTGTCGCGCGATAGGCGGGATTTGAAAACATCCATGCGGCGCCCAGCAGGGCCCCTGCGAAAGCGAGAAGCATCGCCCGGCCGCGCACGCCGCGGGCGCGGCCGTAGACGTACAGCGCAAGCGGAAGCGCCGCGAGCACGACGGTGACGTTTTCCATGAGCAGCGCGCCGAGCAGCCCGTTTAGAAAGAGCAGCGGGCCCGCCCATCGTCCCGGCAGGGAGGGCGCATCCAGAAAGAGGCCGCGCGCGCCGTACAGGACGAGCAGAACGCATAGCGCGCCTGCGGCGTAGTTGATGAAGCCTGAGACCCAGCCGACGGTCTGACGGGCGATGGGCGGGGGCATGAGGAGCACGCAGGCGTAGCCGGCGAGCAGCAGACCGCAGGAGAGGGCCTTTGCTCTGCGCTGCATGAGACAGGGGACGAGCATGAGCCCCAACGTCACGACGGCCATGAACAGCGCCTTGAGCGTAGGCACGCGGCAGAGCAGGACGGCCAGCGCGTTGCCCAGATACCGCCCGTTGTAGCCGGAAAGACCGTGCAGCAGGCGTTCAAGGCCGCGCTGCGAGCCCCAATCCCAGTCGTCGTTGGCGTAGACCGTGAGGCGAAAGAGCAGCAGCAGCGAGAGCGCCATCGCCAGGACGCATAGCAGCGCCCTGCGGCGCGCGGCAGAACTTCGCATCGTCATCATAACCCCTTCTTGATCTGATACCAGTCCTCGTAGGAGACGTACGAGAGACGCATGTCCTCCGGCAGCGCGTAAAAGCTGAGGAATGTGCGCTGGCCTTCCTCGAGCGTCGGCGTGGCGATCCAGGTATAGCCCGGATAGGGAAGCTCCGGAAGGTACGCCTCCTGCGCCCCGGCTTGGGCCTGCGCGCGCAGGTAGGCGAGCCGTTCGGCCTGCGAAAGTGCGTTCTTGACGAAGATGCTCAGCCACAGGCTGCATAGTCCTGCGGCGGCGGCGAGGCAGAGCGACAGGAGCCGCCGCCGCATATCCTCCGAGAGAACGGCGCAGGCGAGCTGCGCCGTCAGCGCGCACAGCAGCACGTAGACGGGCAGGAAGCAGCGCCCGCCCAACGGCGAAACGGCGCACAGCGGCGCGGTCAACAGCGCCGCGGATAGATAGAGCGCGAGCGAGCGCCGCCGCGCCGTCCCGGCGGGCAGGCAGGTGAGCAGCACGCCGAGCAGGCACGCGAGATACAGCAGCGCCAGCGTTCCCTCCAGATAGGGCGTATAGCTGCCGAAGGGATACCACTTGGGATGCAGGCGGCGCATCAGCGGATAGAGCGGATAGAGTGCGACGCCTCCCGCGCATAGGCGCGCGATCGGACCTCTTTGCGCGCCGGAAAGCAGCAAAGCGAAGCAGAGCCCGGAAAGGACGAGCAGCAGGGCCAGCGCATCCATGAGCAGGGGGCTGGTCATCTCGCGGCTGAAGGTGTCGAAGCATGCGAAGAGCGTCCTAAGGGGGCTGGCGAAGAGCGTGACGGAACGGTAGCCGTCGCTCCCGGCCGCGATGGAGCGGTATACGGGGTTTGAAAACATCAGGGCCGCGCCGAGCAGCGCGCCCAGCGCGCAGAAGAGAAGCGGCGTCGAAGCCGCGCCGCGCCGTCTGCCGTAAAGGTAGAGGCCAAAGGGCATGAGCACAAAGAAGACCGTCACGTTCTCCATGAGCAGCGCACCGCAAAGCCCGAGCAGCAGCATGGGCAGCGCGAAGGCCCGGCGCTGAGGGACGGGCGAATCCTCGAAGAGACCGCGAGCGGCGTAAAGCAGCGCGGCCACGAGCGCGGCGGCCGTGCCGTAGTTGGCGAAGCCGGAAACCCAGCCCAGCGTCTGGCGGGCGATGGTCACCGGCAGCATGAGAAAGAGCGCCGTCATCAGGGGAAGCGACCGCGCGCTGCCGGCAAACAGGGCGGACAGCGTAACCGTGAGGAAGAGGCACGCAGCCATGAACGCGGTGCGGAGCAGCGGGCTTCGCGTCAGCGCCATGACGATGAGGTTGCCAAGGTAACGGCCGTTGTACCCCTGAAACCCGCTCGCGAGCCGGTCGAGGCCCGGCTGCGTTCCCCACTCAAGGTCATCGTGCGCGTAGAGCACGCAGGCGCAGAGCGCGAGCAGAAAGAGAAGGAGCGCAAGGGAAAAGAAAACCCGCCTGCGGGATGCGAATAAATCGCGCATGAGTCGTCTCCTTTGTATTTGGAAGATGTTCCTATTATAGCAGAGCGGAAGGGCAGGGACAAGCGGGCGCAGAAAAAGCCCCCGGAGAGCGCGGGGCGCTTCCAGGGGCACAGGAGGTTATGCGCCGAGCCGCTTTTCTTCAAACGCGGCGCGCCGCCTGACGTCCTGCATGACGGAGGCGAACGCGGGCATGTCGAGCGACTGCGCGCCGTCGCACAGGGCGCAGGCCGGGTTGTTGTGCACCTCGATCAGCAGGCCGTCCGCGCCCGCGGCGATGGCCGCACGGGCGAGCGGGGGCACCATGCGCGCCATGCCCGCCGCGTGGCTGGGGTCGACGATCACGGGCAGGTGCGACTTTTCTTTGATCAGCGGGATCGCAGAGATGTCCAGGTTATTTCGAATCATCTTTTCAAAGGTGCGGATGCCGCGCTCGCAGAGGATTACGTTCGGGTTACCGCCCGCGAGGATGTATTCCGCGCTCATGAGCAACTCCTCGATGGTGTTCGCGAGGCCGCGCTTGAGCAGAATTGGCTTTTTGCTGTGGCCCAGTTCCTTTAAAAGGCGGAAGTTCTGCATGTTGCGCGCGCCGACCTGTATGACGTCCACATCCGCGAAGTCGGAAAGCTGCGACTCGCCCATGATCTCCGTGACAATCGGAAGCCCCGTCGCGCGCCGCGCCTCGATCAGCAGCCGCAGGCCGTCCGTCTCTAACCCCTGAAACGAGTAGGGGGACGTGCGCGGCTTGAACGCGCCCCCTCGCAGGAACGTCGCGCCGCTCTCCTTCACGGACTTGGCGACGGTGAGCAGCTGCTCTTCGCTTTCCACCGAGCAAGGGCCTGCAATCACGTGGAAGAAGCCCTCGCCGATCGTCCGCCCGGCGACCGTGATGAGCGTATCGTCCGGGTGAAAGCGCCGGTTTGCCGCCTTGTAGGGCTCCGAAATACGCCTGACGTCCGCTACCACGTCGTTTGCGCGCAGGGTGTCGGGGTTCACGTGGGATACGTCGCCGACGAGGCCCAGAATAGTCGATTGCGTACCTGCACTGTAGTGCACATGCACGCCCATCTTCTCCACGTCGCGGATGAGTTCGTCGATTCTCTGCTGCGGGGTGCCGTTTTTCAGGATAATAATCATAAAGTGTGCCTTCCTTTCCGTGCTGCCATGCTACAAAAAAGGCAGTCCCTTTTCGGGACTGCCTGAATTGCGCCGATGGACCGTATCCTCTATGCGCAACGCAAACAGCCCGTATTATCGCAATAATACAGGATCTGATAGGCGTACGCGCGCACAGATGACGTCATGAAAATACCTCCCGGTCTTGTCGTGGCTTCAGTATACGCCCGGCAGCTTCCAGGTGTCAATCATTTTTTTGAATTTCCGGTTTTAGGGCTTGACATTTGAAAGAAAGGGTGTTATAGTTCATTACATCACTAATGAACCACTCAACGGAGCAACCAATAAACCGGAAAGGAGGATGCCGCATGCCCTTTCAAGAAGGCGTCAGCATATACATGCAGGTAGCCCAGATGATCGAGGACGACATCCTCGCCGGAAGGCTGGAGCCGGAGGACGCGGTGCCCTCGACCAACGCTGTTTCGCGGCACTTCAACATCAATCCGGCGACGGTCGCCAAGGGGTTTTCCCTGCTGGTGGACGAGGGGATCATCTACAAAAAACGGGGAATCGGCATGTTCGTATCCCCGGGGAGTCGGGAGCTCGTCGAGCAAAAGCGGCAGAAAGCGTTTTTTGAGGCGCGGCTGCCGTCGCTCATCGCGGAGGCGAAGGCGCTCGGCATCAGGAGCGATCAGATTCGCGCGGCGGTGGACGCGTACATGAACGAAGACGGAGGAGAATAAAGATGGCGGATATACCGGCGATCGAGGCGAAGGATTTGTCCATGCGCTTTGGCAAGACGCAGGCGCTCGATCATTTCAGCTGCAAGATGGAGAGCGGGCATATTTACGGTCTGCTGGGCCGAAACGGGGCGGGCAAATCGACGTTTCTGCGGCTGCTTACGGCGCAGGCGTTTACCCGCAGCGGTCAGGTGCTCATAAACGGCCGCACGCCCCAGAACAGCGCGGCGGCGCTGGGGAGCCTGTGCTTTATCAGCGACACCCCGGATTTTGGCGGGCTGACGCGGGTGAAGGACGTGCTGGACGTCGAGCGCAGGCTGCACCCGAACTGGAGCGACGCGGTCTGCACCAAGATGATCGACCAGTTCGAGCTGGACGTGCGACGCAAGACCAAGGGCCTGTCGCGCGGCATGCAGACCGCGGTCGGGCTCGTCTGCGGCCTTGCGTCGCAGGCGTCGATTACGATCTTCGACGAGCCGAGCCTGGGGCTCGACGCGGTCAGCCGCGAGCGCTTTTACGACGCGCTGATCGACTCTTACGCGGAGAACCCGCGCACCATCGTGCTCAGCACGCACCTCATCGACGAGGTGGCGCGCGTGCTGGAGGTCGCTGTCATGATCGACCACGGCAGGCTGATTTTGCAGCAGGACGTGGATACGCTGCGCGAGCTCAGCGTCGCGGTCAGCGGCACGCCGGAGGCGGTGGTCGCGGCCACGCAGGGGCTGCGGGTGCTGCGCGAGGAGGTCTTCGCGGGCGCGATGGCCCGCAGCGTGTTCCTGAGCGAGCCCCACGTGTTCCCGGACACGGTGAAGACGGAGCCCATCGGCCTGCAGCGTCTGTTCGTACTGCTCACGGAAGAGAAGAAGGGGGTTGAGGACGATGGAATCGGCGCTTAAGAGGTCGCGCTTCGAGGGCACGCTGCGATACCTGTGGAAGAAGGGCTGGCAGCTCATTCTGGTCACGGCGGGCGTGGTGCTGCTGATGGAAATCGCCGTATACGTGCTGGCGGTCTTTGTGGAAGGAAACGTCAATTTGACCAGCGTTTCGACGATGTTTTCCGCCACCGGCGTCATCATGTTCATCCTCATGCACCGCGCGGCGAACACGGACGCCCGCTTTCTGATTACGAGGGCGACGCCGCGGCTTTCCGTTTACGGCGGCGTCATCGCTGAAATTCTCGTCATCAGCGCCCTGGGCGTGATCGTGAGCGCGCTGTTGACGATGCTGGATGCCGCGGTGGTGACGCTCATGGCGCAGGGAAACCCTGCACGCTACGGCATCAGCATGTGGACCATGTACACGACCGCCCGCGCCACCACGCTTGGCTCGGTGACGCAGATGGTCTGGCAGAACGCATGGTACACCTACACGTCCATGATTCAGTGGTGCTGTTTCTATTATCTGTACTTTTGCCTGCTGCGCCGCTGGAAGGTGCAGACGATTGCTGTGACGATCGGCGTGCCGGTCGCCTGCTTCCTCCTGATGATCGTGCCTGCGGTCAACGGCTTTTTTGATCAGATTTCCAGGCTCGGTGAACAGGAAATGTGGGAACTCATGCCGCAATTCATGAGCATCGTGCGTTTTATGGAGGACGCGGCTACGTTCATCATGAAGCGCTGGCCGACGATCCGCGCGATCAGTGCGGTCTGCTGCCTCGCGCTCAGTTACCCGGTGATGGCGGGCACCCCGCAGCCCAAGTAAAACGCTCGACAAAAACCTATCAAACCCATAGAAAGGTGGAGAATTATGAAACAGGGATTCAAAAAGCAACTGTCGGCACTGCTCGCACTGCTTATGTGCCTGATGCCTGTCTTCTCTTTTGCTGAGGAGGCGGAACGGGAAATCGTGCCGGGCACGATGTACAACGTGCTGGCGAGCGAGGCGGTCGCGGCGGGCCGCGAGGTGTACGGCGACTTTGGCCTGCGCTTCGACATCCTGGACGACAAGAGCATGAACGACGAGGAACGGGAAGTATTCAAGGCGATCATGGACCTGTTCTCTGCGGGCTCCGTGACGTTCAGCCTTGCCGTTACGCCGGAGGGCGGCTTCGGCAAGCTGGGCATCGCCATGCAGGGACAAAGCGTAGCGGACGTGTCGCTGAACCTGCTGGAGGATCGGGCCCTCGTCGCCACCAGCCTTGCGCCCACGAAGGCGTTCGAGGTCAGGTACGACGACGTAGCGGAACTGCTGGGGCTGAAGAACATCGACTGGGAAAAGGTCGGTGAAATGCTGGAGGCGGAGATCGCCCGTTACGGCGCGGTTGTGATGAACTGGCTGGCCGGTGTGCCCGCGCCGGCCGAGGAAGGCGCGCAGCCTGCGACCGCGACGCGGGGCGCGGCGGCCGTGGCGAACACGATCACGATCACCGAGGAAAAGCTTTGCGAGCTGGTCGTTGCGGTGCTGGAAGAAGCGCGCGGCGACGCGATTCTCGAAAGCTTCGCGAAGCTGCCCGAGGACGAGACGTGGAGCGACGCGATCGACGAGATGATCGCGGAGGTGAAGGATGAGCTTGACGGCGACGGCGCGCTCAAGGTCGAAGTGATGCTGGGCGAAAAGGGAGAGCTCGTCGCGCTCTACATCTTCGACGGCGAGGATCAGGTGATTCTGGAAAGCAAGACCGACGCGGAGGTCGTGCAGGTGCGCTTCGCGCTGGTGGACGACGAGAAGAGCCTCTTGGACATGACGATGGCCGTGAGCGCGGAGCTGGGGGAGACCTACAAGGACGACGTCGCGCTCACCATGACCTCCAATGACGGCGGAGACAGCGTGGACATGAGCCTTAAGATGCAGTCCGAGGCGAAAATCGAGGGCGACGTGGAGACCGTGACCTACACGGGCAAGATCCTTGAAACCCTCACCTCGATCTACGAGCGCGAGGATGCGGAGCCGCGCGTTTCCAAGACGGAAACCACGGCGGACATCACGGGCAACCGCGTGACCGAGCGCAAGGGCGAGGACTTCACCTCTGCGGCGGAGATGAACATTACCATGGATCTCGTGTCGAATCACACGGGGATGTCGATGGGCTTTACGGAGTTCTTCAACGTCGCATCCCGCGCTTATGAGCCGCAGGATCTCTCCGGGCTTGAAATCGTGGACCTGCTTTCGCTCGACGAGGAGTCGGGTATGGCGGCGCTCGTGGAGGTGGAGTCCGGCCTGATGCTGGCGTTCGCCAAGGCGCTGAGCCTGCTGCCGCAGGACGCGCTGACCACGGTGATGCGCCTGACACAGGACATGTAAAGCAACAAATCCAATCAATCGGGGCGTCCCGGTCCATCGCGGCCGGGGCGCCCCTGCTGGTTTTGGCGGTTATGGCATGCGGCCTTTTGCGCGGTCACGGCATGGCGGCGCGCCCGTTCGCCCCGGTTTCCGCCGATGGATGGAGCGGCATGGCGGCCTTCAGGCAGGCCAGATTTCCGGCGAACACGTCGATCAGCTGCTCGGCCGTGTGGGACAGCACCTTGCCGTGAAGATAGGCGACCGCATAGGGGCGCGTGGCGTCGATGCCCGTCAGGCGGTATACGTTAGGGTGAATGCACAGCATCGGCGTTTCCAAAAGAATCTCGGGCAGAAAGCCCAGCCCCAGCCCGCAGCAGATCAGCGAGTGCACCGTATCCCAGTTGATGGTCTCGTATACGACGTTGGGCGAGAAGCCGACGTGATGAAAGATGCGGCTCAGCATTTTGGCGATCTTTTGTTCGGGCGGCTGCAAAATGAACGGCTCGTTTCGCAGGCAGGAAAGGTCGATGTTAGGCAGGCTGGAGGAGGGTACGGCATAGGCGTTGGCAGGGTGCCCGGCCGGGACGCCCAGCAGGACTTCCTCGATGCTCACCGTGCGGTAGGTCAACTCCGGCCGCGCGGGATAAGCGGGCACAAAGCAGAAGTCGAGCTCGCCGCGTACCACGTCCTCCTCCAGTTCCACGGAGATTTTTTCGATGATTTCCAGCTTGATGTCGGGCAGGTGGCGGGCGTAATAGGTGTAAACGCCCGGCAGGTAGTACTTGCTGTAAAACGGGGACACGCCGAAGCGGAGCACCTCCCGGTGCTTTTCCGACAGATGGGCAAGCCGGGCGAGCAAATACTCCCGCCCCTGCAGCAGCTTGCGCCCTTCCTGAACGACGACCTCGCCGGAGGAGGTGAGGGCGAGCGTGTTGCCCATCCGGGTGAACAGCTTGACCCCCAGCTCGTCTTCGGCTTTTTTGATGGACTGGCTGAGCGCGGGCTGGCTGATGAACAGGCTGCGCGCCGCCTGCGAAATGGTCTTTTCTTCGGCGACCGCGACGATGTAGCTGAGCAGCTTCAGATCCATGGCTTTCATCACCTTATAAGTAAAATCAATAGTTATATTATACTATTGTATTTGACATTGCACAATATCGAGTATAAGATAATGTTAAAAGAGCAAAAAGTGTTATTTGTAGATGTTATAGATTATTTCTCTGCACACTCTGTATGTTTGTTCGGCATGCCAAAAGGAGATGGAAGGATGAAGACAAAAGCGAAACGCGGGCTGATCCGAGAAGCGAAGGGCGTTGCTTACGTGCTGCCAGCGCTGATCTTCCTTTCGACGTTCACGCTCTACCCCATGATCGACGCGATGCGGACGAGCCTGTACAACTGGAACCTGACAGGGCGAAAGAAGTTTATCGGCCTTTACAACTATCAAAAGCTTTTTCACTCGCCGGACGTATGGCAGGTCATCGGAAATACGATGCAATACGTCGCGCTGGTGTTGCCCGCTACGCTGATCCTGGGCTTCGCCCTGGGCATGCTCCTTCGCAGGGAGACGAAGCACAACGTGGCGTTTCGCACGATGATCTTTACGCCCCGCGTCACCAGTCTGGTGAGCATGTCGGTGGTCTGGCTGTTCATCTACAATCCGCAGTACGGCATCTTCAACACCCTGCTTTCGGCCTGCGGGCTCAAGCCCCTGCGCTGGATCAACGACGCGTCCACCGCGCTCCCTTCGCTGGCGCTGATCACCGTATGGCGAATGCTGGGGTACTCGACGGTGGTCTACCTGGGGGGCATTCAGAACATCTCGTCCGAAATCCTGGAGGCCTCCCGCATCGATGGAGCCAACCGTGTGCAGACCACATGGCACATTGTCCTGCCGCTGGTCTCCCCCACGACGTTCATGCTGCTAATCCTGAACACTATCGAAATCATGAAGCTGTTCACCACGATTCAGACCATGACCGGCGGCGGTCCGGGGAACGCGACGGCCAATTTGGTGGTCATGCTCTACGAATACGCTTTCCGCCGCTATCAGGTGGGCTATGCTTCGGCGATCGCCATGGTGCTCTTCCTGCTGATCCTGTTCATCAACGTGATTCAGCTATCTCTGGAACGGTTTGTCCATTATGACGCCTGACGAAGAGGCGGCGAAAGGGGAAGGAACGATGGATGCTTGCAGAAAAAAGCGCTGCGCAGGGGCCGAAAACAGGCGCGTGAAGGTCGACGGATGGGATGTCGTGCGCATCGCGCTGCTTGCGGTCGTGTCGCTTTGCATGATCTTTCCGCTGGTTTGGATGCTGCTGTGTTCGCTCAAATCTCCCACCGAGGTCATGAGCAAGGACGTCTTTTTGCCGTCCAGGCTGTACTTTCAAAATTACGTTAACGCATTTCACGCGGCCCCGTTCGGCATTTATTTCAGGAACAGCCTCTTGATGGCGGCCGTCACGGTTCTCTCGCAAATTCTGACCGGATCGCTGGCTGCCTACAGCTTTGCCAAGATGGAGTACCGGCTCAATAAGCCGCTGTTTTTCCTCTTTCTATGCTGCATGATGATTCCGGTGGAGGCGACGATCGTCGGCAATTATCTGACGATTTCCCGCCTGGGGCTGATGGACACCTTTTTTTCGGTCATTTGCACCTCGATGGTCAGCATGTTTGGCGTCTTTCTCTTCCGGCAGTTTTACATGACCATCGACAACGCGCTGCTGGAAGCGGCGCGGATTGACGGGGCGGGCGACCTGCGCATCTGGCTGAGCATCATCCTTCCCCTCGGCAAGAGCGCCATGGCGACCGTGGCGATCATAGGCTTCATCGGCAGCTGGAACAGCTACCTCTGGCCGCTCATCATCACGAACTCGATGGAGCTGCGCACGGTGCAGACCGGCCTCCGCTCGATGATGGAGGGCGAAATCGGCGAGGATTGGGGCGCAATCATGGCGGCCGCGTCCATGATCAGCATCCCGATGGTTCTGCTCTTCGTCTGCCTGCAGAAGTACTTCGTGCAGGGCATCACCAAGGTGGGGCTGAAATGACGGAATTTGACGCGGAAGTGCGTCCGCGTTAAAAAATATAAGGGAGGCATTGTCTTATGAAAAAGTTCCTGGCTCTTGTTCTTGCCCTGACGGTAACCGCGGTCATGGCCTTGACGGGCGCTGCGCTGGCGGAGGACACGATCACCCTCGATTTCTGGGTGCGCCTGTCCGACGACTTTTCGGAGGAGATCGCGTCGTTCGAGGCGGCTCATCCCGGCGTCAAGATCAACCAGGTAAACGTGGGCAAGGATTACGACGATCTGGTCGCCAAGTACAACGCGGCGACGGTGGCGGGCAACATGCCGCAGGTCGGCATCGTGGGTCAGCGCCACGGCATTCCGCAGCTGTACGACGCGGGCTGGCTGATTCCGATCGAAAACTACATGACGGCGGAGGAGCAGGCGGACATCCTGGACAACTACTGGGTGCGCTACACCTATCAGGGCGTCCGCATGGCTGTCCCCTTTGGAACGTCCATGCCCATGGTACACGTCAACATGACGATGTTGAGGGAGCTGGGCTACGACGAGGTGCCCACGACGTGGGACGACATGGTCAAGGTCGCTTACGAGGCCGTAAAGGACACGAACGGCGACGGCCTGACGGACATTTACGGCATGAACTTCGCCGCCGACCTGCCCTGGTACATCCAGCCGCTTGTCTGGGGCGCCGGCGGGACCATCGAGGACGAAGCGGGCAACGTGACCGTGAACAGCCCCGAAATGAAGCTGGTGCTGGAGCGCATCGCGAAGCTGGTGAAGGACGGTGTGTTCCCGGCGAACCAGCATGCTTCCATTAAAAACGACTTCGTCAACGGCAACCTGCTGTTCTTCTTTACCTCCTGCGCGACCAAGGGCAGCTTGGAGACCGCGATCGGCGACGCGTTTGAGTACGGCATCAGCTACTTCCCTTCGGACAAGAAACTGGACGTCTGCATCGGCGGCAATGGACTTGCCATTTTCAAGTCGGACGATGCGCGCCAGCAGGCTGCGTATGCGTTCATCAAGCACCTGATCAGCCCGGAGTGCATCGTGGATACGACGCTCGCCGACGGATACGTGCCGTTCACCCACAGTCAGTTTGCCTCCGACCTGATTCAGGAGCGCCTGAAGGACCCGCTGTGGTCGCGCGTGCTCGACCAGGTGCAGTACATCCACGGCCAGGGCGTGCACCCTGCGGACTCCACCATCTGGAACACGATGAACAAACTCATTTCGGAAATCGAGGCCAACCCGGACATGGATATCGCCGCCGCGCTGGACGGCTTTCAGGCCGAGGTGGACGAGTTTATCATGATGTACTGACGCCCTGCATCCGGGGAAAGGGAAATCTCGCCTTCTTACGCGTTGGCAAGTAAAACAAGGAGATCGGAACGGCTATGGAATTTATCAACTATGCGCATCGTGGCGCCAGCCATTATGCACCGGAGAACACGTTTTCTTCCTTTTACCTGGGCTGGCAGATGAGGGCGAACGGAATCGAGACGGATGTTCAGCGCTCGAAAGACGGCGTGCTCGTGCTCTTCCACGACGACGACATGATGCGCATCGCGAACCGACCGCAGGCGATCCACGACTTTACCTACGAAGAGCTGCTGCAAATCGACATGGGCGAGCACATGGGCGAGCGGTTCAGGGGGGAAAAGATCCCGACGTTGGAGGAATTTCTGCGCCACTTCGGCGCAAAGCCGCTGCACTTTGCCATTGAAATCAAGGAATTGGGCGTCGAGGAAAAAACGCTGGCCCTCATCGGCCGCTATTGCCGCCGCGAGAACGTTGTGATTACCTCCGGCATCTGGCAGGCGCTGACGAATGTGAGAAGCCTTGATCCTGAAATTCGTTTGGGATACCTGGCGGGCGACCTGAACGACGAGCTCCTCGCCGCCGCCAAGCGCGATGGAATCGGGCAAATCTGTCCCCGGGCGAGCGCCCTGACCGAGGCGTGGAATGCGCGGCTGCGCGGCGAAGGCTTCTCCGTTCGTCCCTGGGGCATCGGAGACGAGCAGACGATGCAGCGCATGCTCGACATGCGGGTGGACGGCATGACGATCAACTTTCCGGACGTGCTGCAAAGAGCTCTCGAAAACAGAGCGTAAGACGGCGCTGGATAGGGAACGCAAAAAGGCTTTGCCGGCGGGCAGAGCCTTTTTGGGGTTGGAACGGAGAGAACGTCGCTTAAGCGGAGACCTCGCTTGCGCGGTCCGCCGCGCTCATGCGGCGGGCGGGCAGGTAAAAGACGGCGATCCCCGCCAGCAGCAGCAGACCGCAGACGCCGAAGACGCTGCCGACGCCGATCACGTCGCTGAGCGCGCCGCCCAGCAGGCTGCCGACGACGCGAGCGACGCCGAAGGCGACGAAGTTGAGCGTCGTCTGCGCGGTACTGAGTAGCTGCGGGGCCACGCGCTCGCTCAGGTAGAGTGCGGGGAAGAATTCAAAGCACATAAGCACCGTGACGCCCGGAAGCTGCAGGAGCAGCAGGGCCAGCACGTTTTTTGTGAGCGCGATGCCGATCCAGCGCACGGCGTTGACCGCCATGCCCAGCATCAGCCACTGCCAGACGGTCAGCTTTTTATAGAGCCTGCCGGAGAAAAAAAGGAAGGGCAGCTCCATGCCGACGGAGAGCACGTACATCACGCCGACCAGGGTGTTGGACGCGCCGCAGTTGGAGAAGTGTTTGGCGAAGAAGGACTGATAGAACATCGTGGTAATGGTGCCGGTGAAGACCATGAGCAGCAGGAGCACGACGCGCCGGTCGCGCAGCAGCGCCATCGGGGAAACGCGTTGCTGGCTCTTTTCGCTCTGGTGCCCGGCGATGGGCGGGAGCAGAAGCGATAGCGCCGCCGTGCAAAGCGTAATGACGCCGACCATGCGGTACAGGCCGCGCATGCTCGTGGCGAGCACCATGCCCGTCAGCAGCGCCGCGGCCTGATAGCCGATGCTGCCGAACATGCGGATGGGCCCGAACGAGCGGCCGACCTGCGCGGTGTACTCGAGGGATAGGCTGGTCGAAAGGGGGTTGATCGGCTGACTGAAGACGGCGGTGCCCGTCGCGATCAGCATGAGCAGGACGAAGCTGTCCGTCAGGTCGTACAGGAAGCAGAAAAGGGCGCTCCCCAGCAGCGTGAATGTGATGACGTGGCGGCGCTTTTTCGCGTGATCGCTCATGACGCCCCAAAGCGGGGTGGCGAACATGCCCACCAGCACGGGCAGGGACATGAGCATGCCGATCTGCGTGTTGTTCATGCCGATTTCCTCAAAGAAAATCGAGGTGAAACCGCCCGTAGACCCCATCGTCATAAAGTAGAGGGCGTAGAATGTGTACAGGATGAAAAGCTGCATGGCGCGCGCTCCTCTCGGATGGTTCTGACTGCTTCCAGTATACCACGGAAGCGCGCGGGAAGGTAGACCCATCTGCGGCCAAAGCGGCGGGATGCACAGGAATGACCCGCCTTTGCGGCGAATAGGAATGGCAGATCGCTAAAAAGGAGGAAGACGCGTGGAAAATCAGGGAGACGCTCAGCGGCGCCAGTACGCATGCCCCAAGTGCGGCTGTACGCGTTACGAGCACGACCAGTTTCAGGCGACAGGCGGGAACTTCGCGAAAATCTTCGACATTCAGAATAAGCGGTTCATCACCATCAGCTGCGCGCAGTGCGGATATACAGAGCTGTACAAGGCGCAGACGGACGAGGGATGGAACATTCTGGATTTTTTGATCGGCTCGTGAGGACGTAAAGAAGAGCCTGGACGCATCGGCACTCCGCCGGGCTTTAAAGCGGGGAGGGATGGGGCTTTGGACATTCGCTTTTCATTCAATGGCATTCATGTGGACATCGGTGTGGACGAGACGGGCAGGGTGGCGCTGTGGAACTGCTCCGCCGTGGAACGCCCACGCGAAGGGGAGGGCGGCGGATACCCATTGGTGGAGGTGCAGGGCGCGGGTTATAACCACAACAACCATCACGCGTTAAAGCACAGCCTGACTTCCCCGGCGAGCGAACTGCGCTATCAGAGTCACGCGTTCGGCAGAAACGAAAAAGGGGATACCTTTTTGCTCACCCAGTCGACGGAGGATGTGCGCGTGACGGTTTTCTGGCAGTTTTATGACGGCGTCTGTGCCCTGCGCGCGCAGACCGAGGTGGAGGCGGTGAACGGCGATTTCCCGCTCCAGTACGTCAGTTCCTTCGCGCTGACCGGACTGGGACATTGTAAAGATGCGCGGAGGGATTCCTCCTATCGCGTGATGCTGCCGCACAACACCTGGTACGGCGAATGCCAATGGAAGGAATACGAGCTGCAAACGCTCGGCTATGACGCAGTGAACGACTTCAGCGTGAAGCGCATTCAGCTTTCTAATACGGGCACGTGGGCCTGTGCCGAGCACCTTCCCATGGGCAGCTTCCTGCAAAAGGGGCATGCGATGACGTGGCAGATCGAAACCAGCGCGAGCTGGTGCTGGGAGATCAGCGATCTTGCGGACCGGCTCTACCTGCGACTCAGCGGCCCTGCCTGGCAGGAGCATCAGTTTTTAAAGTGGATTCGCGCGGGCGAGCGGTTTCTCTCCGTGCCGTGCGCCGTGGCGTTCTCGCCGGATGGGTTCGAGGGAACCATTCGTGAGCTCACCCAATACCGGCGGAGGATTCGGCGTGTCAATGCGGATAACGCCCATCCTTCCGTCGTCTTCAACGACTACATGAACTGCCTTTCCGGCGACCCGACCACCGAAAAGGAGCTGCCGCTGATCGAGGCGGCGGCGAAAGTGGGCTGCCGGTATTACTGCATCGACTGCGGTTGGTACGACGACGGCCCCTGGTGGGACGGCGTCGGGGAGTGGCTGCCGGCCCGGGGGCGTTTTCCGCGGGGCCTGCCGGCGCTGCTGGACGTCATTCGTGAAAAGGGCATGATTCCCGGCCTCTGGCTGGAGCTGGAGGTGATGGGGATTCACTGTCCGCTCGCGGACAAGCTGCCGGACGATTGGTTCTTCCAGATCGAAGGGCGGCGCGTGATCGACGAGAGCCGGTATCAACTGGACTTTCGCAATCCGCAGGTGCGGTGCCACGCGGATCGGGTCGTCGATCGGCTCGTAGCGGATTACCGCGTCGGGTACATCAAGATGGATTACAACATCAACGCGGGTGTCGGCACCCGCCGTGCTGCAGACAGCGCCGGGGAAGGGCTGCTCTCTCATACGCGCGCCTATCTGACCTGGCTAGACGGCGTCTTTGCGCGTTACCCGGACCTCGTGATCGAAAACTGCTCCAGCGGCGGCATGCGCATGGAGTATTCGCACCTGTCCCGAAGCAGCCTGCAGAGCGTGAGCGATCAGACGGATTACGTGAAGATGGCCTGCATCGCCTGCAACTGCATGACCGCCTGCACGCCGGAGCAGGCCGCCATCTGGAGTTATCCGTTGCGCGAGGGGGACGAGGAGGAGACGGCTTTCAACATGGTGAACGCCATGCTGCTGCGCATCCATCAGAGCGGGCATCTGGCTGAGCTGTCTCCCGCGCGGCTGTCGCTCGTGCACGAGGGGATTCGCTGCCACCTGGGCATCGTAGAAAGAACGAAGGACGGCCTTCCCTTCTGGCCGGTCGGGCTGGGAGCCTTTGGAGACGCGTTTCACTGTGTGGGCATCGACTGCGGTTGCGAGGCGTTCCTCGCGGTATGGCATACGCTGCCGGGCACGGCGACGCTGACGGTGCCGCTGCCGGGATGGACGGACGCTGCGTGCATCTATCCTGCCGGGCTAAAGACGGCGCTGGAGGCTGAGCCGGGGTTCGTGTCCCTTCGCATGGAAGGAGTCAGCGCGAGGCTGCTGCATTTGAAAAAGGCGGAGCTGCGATGAGCAGCTCCGCCTTTTTCAGGGTCAACGGTGCGCGATCCAGTAGTCGCGGACGTCCTCGATGTTTTCGTAGATGAAGTCAAAGTCGACAGGCCACAGCGGGATGTCTTCCAACGCGACGTTTTCCGGCGTCGTGGGGTTCTCGGGCCGCACGGACCAGGTGCCCAACGATACGAAAGGCGCGTAGCCTTCACCCTTGCCGTCCTCGCCGCCCATCCAGTACTTGATAAACAGCTTAGCCGCGTTGGGGTGCTCGCACTCGTTGGCGATGCCCAGGAAGTTGAGCGCGTAGATGCCGTTGGAGACGCTCATGTTCACGGGGTCGTAGTTGATCGCATAGCCGTCGGTCTGCTTGCGCAGCTTGACGGAGGAAGAATAGCCCACCGGCGGATTCTCCTGGCCGACGGCGCCCACCAGTTCGATGACCTCGTCCGAACCCTTGGCGATGACCGGCTCGTTTGCGAGGAAGCGCTTGATGAACGCGTGCGCGGCGGTCGGTTCGTCTTCGGCGAGCACGATCGGCTCCCCGAAGACGGCCTCATAGTCGGCGGCCATCTCGTCCGCGTGCTGCACCATGGCGGTCAGCGCCGCGCAGTAGGCGTCGTTGGAGGCGGCGTCCTGGAAGACGACGCGGCCCTTCCACTCTTCCTTGGTCAGGTCCCACCAGGAGGTGACGGGGCATTTGTCGTAGACCTCGGTGTTGTAGAACCACAGGTTGAGCTCCACCAGCAGCGGGGTCAGCGCCAGATATTTTTCGTCCGTCGTGCCGAAGATGGAGGCTGGCTGATAGTTGTGCAGCAGTCCGTCGCCGAATACCTCGAACGTGTACTCGCCCACCTGCTCCTTGGAGTGAACGATGTCCACCGTGCGCAGGCCGGATTCGTATTCGGTGAGGAATTTTTCCTTCAGCGTGCCGGAGGAGATGTCGTAAACCTCGACCTCGATGCCGGGGTAGGCGGCCATGAACTTTTCCGCCACGCCCTGCGTGCGGCTGGAGATCGTATAGACGACCAGTTTGCCCTCGGCCTTGGCCTTTTCGTACAGCTCATCCATGGCTTCGTCCAGGTTCAGGCCGTTCTCCTCGGCCCATTTGTCCTCCGCGTCGCCCGCCAGCGCGGGCATGGCGGCCGTCAGGCAGAGCAGCAGCGCGAGCGCGAGAGTAAGAATGCGGGATGCCTTCATTGGGATTCACTCCTTCATATTTTTACCGCGGTGCGCCCCGCGGCCGGATACGGTTTTACTGCGCGGCGGCCAGCTTGACCAGCGCGCCGGAGCGCCTGTCGAATACGTTGATCATGTCGGGATGGATGGACAGGTAGAGGCGTTCGTCCGCGTCGTAGGTTTTGAGGCCGAGCTGCTTGCAGAGCAGGCTTTCAGAGCCCACGCGCAGCTGTATGAGCGTCTCGGAGCCGGCAGGCATGCCGGAATAGACGTGCGCCTCCGCCGCGCCGTCCGACGGCGCGCGCGACAGCTCCAGCTGCTCAGGGCGCAGGCCTACCGCGCACTCAAACGAACCGCTTGCCGGCGTCGCCTCCGTAAAGGCGGCGCGGTCGAACGCGTAACGCCCGAGGGCGCACTCGACGTGCATCGTGCCTTCCTCCACGCGCGCGGTTCCGGGCAGCAGGTTGATGCGCGGATTTCCGATGAACTCGGCTACGCGCAGGGAAACCGGGTTCTGATAGACCATCATCGGTGCGTCGACCTGCTCGATCGCCCCGTCGAAGAAGACCGCGATGCGCGTGGACATGGTGAGCGCCTCCACCTGGTCGTGCGTGACGTAGATGACGGTCGTGCCCATGTCCTTGTGCAGACGCTTGATTTCCGAGCGCATGTCGATGCGAAGTTTCGCGTCCAGGTTGGAGAGCGGCTCGTCCAGCAGAAGCAGCTTGGGCGCGGAGGCGATGGCGCGCGCGATGGCGACGCGCTGCTGCTGGCCTCCCGAGAGCTCCGAGGGATAGCGGGCCGCGAACTGCTCGATCTGCATGCGGGAAAGGGCGTTTTCCACCATCCGCTTGATCTCGGACTTGGGGCGCTTTTCGACCTGCAGCCCGAAGGCTACGTTGTCGAAGACCGTCATGTGCGGCCACAGCGCGTAGGACTGGAACACCAGATTGAGCCCGCGGTTCTTGGGCGATTCAAAGAACTGTTCCCTGGCGTTGATGATGACGCGCCCGTCCAACGTCATGGTGCCGCCCTGCGGGCGCTCCAACCCCGCGACGACGCGCAGTGTGGTGGTCTTGCCGCAGCCGGAGGGTCCCAGCAGCGTCATGAATTCCCCATCCTCGATGGTGAGGTTCACGTCTTTTAATACGTGGTTGTCCCCGTAATACTTTTCGATTCCTGAAAGCACGATCCGGCTCATATTAACCTCCCAGCCCACTGGCGATGTCTGCGTTGAAGAAACGGTTGGCGACCCAGTAGAAGAAGAAGACCATGACGAACATGACGATCGCCACCGCGCTCGCGGGCTGCGAGAAGCCGCTCGTCGAGTAGGTGTAGGCCATGTAGGGCAGCGTCGCCTGCGTGGGTGTCATGAGGATGACGATCAGGTCCAGTTCCTTCATGATGCTGATGAGGATCAACATGAAACCGCTCATAAATCCGTTCTTGGATAACGGGAAGACGATGCGCGCGAAGCGCGTCAGGAAGTTCGCGCCCGCGATCTGTCCGGCCTCTTCCAGCTCGATGCCGATCTGCATCATGTTGGACGTGCCTGCGCGCGAGGCGAAGGGCAGGTGCTTGACGATGCTGACGAGCACCAGCAGCGTGAACGTGCCGTAAAGGGAGGGAATCAGCGTGATCTTGAGGCCGAAGAGGCTGATGCTCGTGCTGGTGGCAAACATCGAAAGGTACATCGCGCCAAAGGCGATGGAGGGAATCAGGTAGGGGATGAACACCAGCTGCTCCACCAGCTTGCCGGAGCGCAGGGAGCGTCCGCGGGAGTTGATGTAGCCGATGATCTGGCCGAAAGCTGTGGCGATCAGCGAGGTCGCGCCCACGAGCAGAAGCGTGTTCTTCACGAACATGAAGAACTGGCTCGATCTCAGCACGCCAGGCATGCCGTCGCAGATGGCGGGATCACTCTCGCCCAGCCAGTAGTGCAGCGTGAAGTTGGAAAGACCGAAGTCGCCCGCGCGCAGCATGAAGGTCTGGTAGAGCAGAATCACCAGCGGCAGCACGACCGCGACGGCGAGGAACGCGAAGAGCAGCGCGACGATGACGGGCTTTGCCCTGCCCAAACGCAGCAGCGTCGAGCGCCCGCCCTTGCCGCCGATGGTCGCGTAGGACTTGCGCGAGCCGATCAGCTTCTGATTGACGAAGATGTTGATGGAGGCAATGGCGATCAGCATCAGGCTGATGGCAAAGCCCGTGCCCTTCTGAGACTGGATGGTCGAGTAAAGCGAAGTGGAGATGGTGTAGTAGCCCACCTTGAGCCCCAGGAAGGAGGGCACGCCGAACGTGCCCATGGACTTGGAAAACGTAAGGATGACCGAGGAGAGGATCGCGGGAAGCACGAGCGGGAAGGTGATTTTGCGCAGAATCACCCCCTTGCCCGCGCCGACGATTTCGCCCATCTCCTCGAGCTCGGAGTTGACCGAGCGCAGTGCGGCCGAAACCAGCAGATAGGCGTAGGCGTAATAGTGAATGGAGAGAACGATGATGATCGCCACAGGGCCGTAGGCGAGCCAGTCCGGCGCGGTGATTCCGAGGTATCCCAGAAAGCCCTGTGCACCGCCGATGCGCGCGTTGCGGAACACCGACAGCCACGCCATGGACTTGCACCAGGAGGGCAGCATGTACGGGATGATGACCGCGAGCGAAAAAAAGCGCTTGAAGGGCAGGTCGGTACGCACCATCAGCCAGGCGATGAGCGAGCCCAGCAGGATGGAAAAGAACGACGTGCACGCCGCGATGACGAGCGAATTGAGCAGCGGCACGTAAAAGAGATTCTTCGATACGTCGCTGAAGAGCAGCCGCTTCCAGTAATACGTCGTAAAGTCGCCCGCGCTGGCCCCTTTTACGCGCCGCAGGTCCGACTTGGCGAGGGTAAAGGTGGTAACCACCATGTCAAAGAGAGGAACCAGAATCAGATAGGCGAGCAGGATCAGCGCGATGAGCACGATGACGTTGTACGGGTTGGTCAGCGCGTTGCGCAGCCGGTTTTTCAGCTTGCGCCGCGCGCTGTAGGGCATGGGCGCCCTATCGTTTACGGCGCGCGAGGGCTCTTGCATGGGCATACATCCTTTCGTGCGAAAGCGACAAGATCTTTTTACGTAATTTTTACATACATTATAAATCCATTTTACATAAAGCACAAGGACGAATATGCCGTTTTTGCGAAACGCCTGGGATTAAACGCGCGATGTGACAGGACGTTTGACAAAAAAAGACGCGCATGCTATAAGTAAAAAATGAGAAGAGCGACAGGAACGCGTCTGCCGGGCCGGCGGATCGTCTTATCTCATAAATTTTTGTCCGGCACGTTTGGCGGCGTCGATCTGAACTGACGCGCAAAACGCCGGGGGAGGGGAATGGCTTTGGAGCGGACGCCTGAGCGGGCTTACGCCATGGAGCGAAAGATTGCGGACGATTTAGGGCGCAGCTATGGCCTGTACCCGACCACCGTAGCGCCCGTTCAGGGCGGTTGGCTTAACAGGAAGTGGAAAATCGAATGCGAAGGCGGACAGATGTTCGTGAAGCAATACAGCTACGAACGCTTCAGCGCGGGAAAACTGGCGCTGATCGAGGAAGCGCTGGAGCGCCAGATGCGCCTGGAGGAAAGAGGCGTTCCTTGCCCGCACATCCTGCCGTATGAAGGGCGCGCCATTCGGTTTCTGGACGGCGGAACCGCCTATATGGTGATGCGCTATTGCCCCGGGAGAATCGTGAATTGTGATACGGTTACGGAGGCGCAGATGTGCAGTCTGGGAAGCGTCTGCGGCCAGATCCATCGGGAGTTTATGAGGCTGCCGCGCCGGGGCGTCAGGGGATATCCCCTGTATAGCGGGGGGCTCACCGCGTCCCTGAGGGAGCATCTGCGGACATGCGAAAAGACGCTTACGGCGGATGTGCCGCAAGCGTATCGGTCGGCAGTGCGGGGGCAGGAGGCGATTCTGCGGTCGCTGACGGACGGTTGCTTTGATGGTTGTCCCTTGGGGATCGCCCACGAGGACTTTACCCCGGACAACATGCTGTTCCTGGATGACGAGGTTTCCGCTGTTCTCGACTTTGACCGCAACCAATACAGCTTCCTCTGGCACGACGTCGCACGTGCGCTGCTCTCCCTCGCGCTGAAGGATGGCCGCATGGTGCGTGGGCGGGTCCGGGCGTTTGCGGACGGGTATGCTTCGTTTAGACCGCTTGAAACAGGGGATATCGCCCGCGCGCTTCGGATCGCCGGATGCATCGAATTTCCCTGGTGGATTCGGCGGGACGTTTTTGAAAGCGAAAGCCCGAAGCTTCAGCGCTTTTTGAAAGAAATGCGCTTTTTGACGGAGCATTGGTTTGAATTGGACGACCTGATCGGCTAAGGCCGGGCCGCCTGTGAAAAAGGCGGCCCGGCCTCAGATGCAATCGTACCGCCCGACCGCGCCTGCTGCGCCGCACGCGGGGTACGGCTTTGCGGGGGGGGAGCATTTCGCGCGCCGTTCGTGAAAAATAGGCTTTCGTTTTATGCGAGGCCATCGGCTTGTCGGTGGCCTTAGGTTTATGGGTTCGGGTTTGCGGGCGAGCGTTCCAGGGCCATCAGCGCCGCGCCGATGAGCGCCGCGTCGCTGCCGAGCACGGAAAGCTCGATGCGAGGCACCGGCTCGCCTCTGGACATCATGCCGGGCAACTGCATATGCCGCCGGACGGAGCCCAACAGGTACGGGCCCGCATGGCTGAGCGCGCCGCCGAGGACCGTCATTTGCGGATGAAAGAGCGCGATGAGGCTGGAAAGACCGACGCAGAGCTCGTCGAGATAGCGATGAAACGCGGCGGCCATCAGCGGCTCGCCTGCCTGCGCCCTGGCGATGACCTGCCCTGCTTCCAATCCCCCGGCCAACCGCTCCAGCGCCGTTTGGGAGGCGTAGCGCTCAAAGCATCCGTTTCGCCCGCAGGGGCAGGGCTCGCCGCCCGCATGCGTCGTCATGTGGCCGATCTCGAGCCCCATGTTGTCCGCGCCTCGATACGGCCTTCCGCGCACGAGAAGCGCGCTGCCGACGGAGCTTCCCACCGAAAGGTAGAGCACGTCGCGTATGGAGCGGCAGACGCCGAGACGCCATTCCGCGTGCAGCGCACACTCCGCGTCGTTGAAAAGCAACGGTGCGCGCCCAAAGCGCGCTTCGAGAAGCCGCCCTATCGGCGCGCGCGCCCAACCGAGGCTGGGTGCGCTGACCTCGCCCCGGCGGTCGTCGACGCGCCCGGTCATGGCAATGCCCACGCCCGCTGCCTCCGGACAGTGATCGCGCACCAGGCGCGCGCAAAGGCTTGCCGCCTCATCCGGGCTGCCCGGCGAGAAGGATACGGCGGCGCGGTTCATCAGTGCGCCGCCCGCGCTCACGATGCCCAGCTTCACGCAGGTTTCGCTTATCTGAAGGCCTGCATACAGGCTCATGATATCATCTCCCGTCGCAGAGGACGAAATGCCCATCGCGGGCGCGTCCGGGCGGGACGTCATGTCAAGCCCCGCGCGGTTTTGTCGTAGAGAGGTTCGACGCACCTCGCGGCGGCTCCTTCCGGCGCAGAGGCTGTTTTTGCGCCACGGTAGAACTTTGCGGCCGGATTCGCTATAATAAGGGCCATAAACCGACACAGGAGGATGGATCATGGGAGAGCTCTTGTCGCTTTTTCGTACTTTTTTCTCGATTGGTGCTCTGACGTTCGGCGGGGGCTATGCGATGCTGCCGATGCTTCAGCGCGAAGTTGTGGAGAAACACGGCTGGGCAACGGAAGAGGAATTGCTCAACTATTTTGCAATCGGTCAGTGTACGCCGGGCATCATCGCGGTTAACACCGCGACGTTCGTGGGGTACAGGCGCCGCGGCGTGCCGGGCGGCATCGCTGCGACGGCGGGCGTGGTCGCGCCCTCGCTCGTCATCATTACGCTGATCGCCCTGCTGCTTGAAAATTTCATGGACATCGCCTGGGTGCAGCATGCCTTTGCGGGCGTGCGCGTAGCCGTATCGGCGCTGATCGTGGCGAGCGTCGTCAAGATGGGCAAGAATAGCGTGCGCAATGCGCCGCAGGCCGCGCTCGCGCTCGCCGCGTTTGTGCTGGTAGCGGTGCTGGGCACGTCGCCGGTATGGGTTGTCCTCGGCTGTGTACTGCTGAGCCTGATTCTTGGACGGTCGGGGGTGAGCCTATGACGCTTTTAACGCTTTGCCTGGAGTTTTTCAAGACAGGCCTCTTCGCGGTAGGCGGAGGACTCGCGACGCTGCCCTTCCTGACGCAGATCCAGGCGCGATACCAGTGGTTTACCGAGGAAATGCTCGCGAATATGATCGCGATCTCCGAATCGACGCCCGGGCCGATCGGCGTCAACATGGCGACCTACGTGGGCGTCACCACCTGTGGCCTTCTGGGCGGCGTGCTGGCGACGGCCTTTTTGGTGCTGCCCTCTTTGGCGGTCATCATGATCATTTCGCGATTTTTGAAGGCGTATCAGGAAAACCGAATCGTTCAGAACGCCTTCGCCTGTATGCGCCCGGCGGTCACGGGCCTAATAGCGGCCGCGGGCTTTCTGGTGCTCAAAATCACCCTGCTGACGGGAGCGGCGCTTTCGGATGGACTGGTCGCCTGCCTGGACCTGCCCGCCATCGCACTTTTCGCGCTGCTGCTCTTGGGGATGAACGTTAAAAAGCTTAAAAGCCTGCATCCGATCGTGTACATCGCCGTGGGCGCGGCGGTGGGCATCGTCCTGAAAATGTAAGAAGGGGGAGGCTTGCTTCGACCGCCTGCGACATCTTTGGGGAGAAGGAAATCCCCGTGGCTTTGAGAAACCGGGGATACAGCGCCGTGTACGCGGCGACGGTGAAGTTTTCAAAGGAGCCGCGGGATTAAAGCGCGCAAGGCCTATGGAAGGTAAACCGATGGAAAAGGGGCCGTTGCACAAAAAGACCGTAACAAGAAAATGGACTGCATCCCGATAAACGGACAATGAAATAAGAGACCTCCTGTTGTAGAATGTAAGAAGCAAACTACGACAGGAGGTTTATTGTATGAGGCAAAAATACACGAAGGTACAAGGCCTTATTGAAACAATACGCGAGCGGAAAATCACGGGCGAAACGAATCGTGAAATCGGAGCCAGCCTTGGGCTAACGAAGAAACAGGTTGAGCAACTAGTCAATCGAGAAAACCGTAGAGAACGATTAATCGCAAAGGGCGATGTACCTCGCCCTAAAGGCCGTCCGCGTAAAATGCCGGAGAACGAGGAAATCCAGCAGAATAATGAATTGGTAAAACTGCGTATGCAGGTGGAACTGCTGCGAAATTTTCTGTTAGAAGTTGGAAGGAGGTGAAATTGAAATATCGAGTTATAGAACGTTTTCGCAACATTTATCCTATCGTCACAATGTGTGAAGTATTTGAAGTTTCCCGAAGTGGGTATTATGCTTGGCGTAAAAAGCAAGAAAAAACGCCGAAAGATCAGTGGTTGGTCGATCTGATTGTGGAATGTCAACAGCAGTGCAACCAGACCTACGGCATCCGCCGTGTTCGTCTCTGGATCCAGCGGAAGAAAAGAAAAAATGTAAATCTTAAAGCACTTCTGCGCGTCATGCGCAAGACCAATCTGCTTGCACAGATTCGGCGGCAAAGAAGATATACTCAACATCAGCAAAACGTGTACAAATACCCAAACCTATTGCAGCGTGCCTTTGAACAGCAACGGCCCAATCGTTTCTGGTCAACAGATATCACCTATATCCCCACACCACAGGGAATGCTGTATATGTGTGCGGTGATTGACCTTTGTGGTCGAATGGTGTTGGCCTATCGCATTGGTGGCGACATGGCCGCATCGCTGGTTACTCAGACGATCCGAGACGCTATGATAACAGAGAAGGTCACTGATGGACTCGCGCTCCACAGTGACCAAGGGTCTCAATACACCTCCGAAGCATACTTCGACCTAAGCAAAGAATATCACTTTCAACCCTCTATGTCCAGTCCCGGTTGTCCATACGACAATGCTGCTATGGAGAATTTCTTCGGAACGCTTAAATCGGAATGCCTTTATCGTGCCCATTATTCTACTCGCGCAGAGGTAGAGGAGTTGGTTGCACAATATGTCCACTTCTACAACTTCGAACGCATTAACCTGAAATACGGCCTTACTCCCTATGAAATCAGGTGCAACGCCGCGTAAGGTTGCGTAATTCTACAATATCCTTTTATTTTCCTGTCCGTTCAACTGGATACAGTCCAATCGAGAGCAAAGCGAATCGATATACGTTCGTGTGGCGAAAAAGAGTAGAACGGGAACTGAAGAAAATCAAAGAGAAGCTGAAAAAATACCGAACGGAAGAACATGGATACACGACGATGAAAAAGGCACAGGCATATTTGGATGAATTGAATCGGGAGATTGCCCAAGCGAATATCGAGGTGAAGAAAGGCCGCGGACATCATAAACCCACGATTGTACGTTTACGGGACGAGGTTCAAGAGCTTGTTCGGCGTTGGATGGATTATGAAGAAAAGCTCAAGACCTTGGGAGACGGGCGAAACAGCTTTTCAAAAACAGATCCGGATGCAACGTTCATGCACATGAAGGAAGATCATATGCGCAACGGGCAGTTGAAGCCGGGATACAACGTACAGTTTGCAGTCAACAGCGAATACATCACAGGAATCGGAGTTTTTTCGGCCAGAACGGATTATTCAACGCTTTCCATCCTGTTGAAAACCATGGAAGAATGGCAGAAGGATATCTACAAAAGAGTCTGTCTGGATTCGGGTTATGAAAGCTTGCTCAACTACCGGCATCTGGCAGGGAACAAGCAGCTGGCGTACATCAAGCCCAATAACTACGAAGCCATAAAAGAGAAAAAGTTCAAGGCGCAGATCGGACGCAGAGAGAACATGGCATATTACGAACCGGGGGACTATTTCCTGTGCAAAGCCGGAAGGATGCTGGTGCGGATTTCGACAACAACCGAAAAGGAAAAAGACGGTTCCCGGAAAGAATTGGCGCATTATCGCTGTGAGGATTGCTGTGCGTGTCCACATCGTGCGGCATGCTGTAAAGCCAAGGATCCCGAAAAGCAAAAAGAACTGGTTGTCTGCTGGGAAATGGAACATCTGCGCAAAGCTTCACTGGAACGAATCACATCTGAGGAAGGAAAACTGCTTCGAGTGAACCGCTCCATTCAGGCAGAAGGCAGCTTTGGTCAACTCAAGCATAACCGCAATTTCAAGCGCTTTTTGACCGGTGGTCATATCAAGGTGATGACGGAGTTATGCCTTCTTGCCCTCTCACAGAACATCCGTAAGCACATTTCCAAATGCAACGCCCAAAGGCAGAAAACGCATCTTCTGCGTCCCAAAGCGCTGCTGAAATTCTGATTTCCCAGAAAAACTGTTTTTACTCATAAAAAACAGACGCCCTAAAAACACGATTGTGTTGGACGTCTGTTTGCTGTTCGATTATTTGCTGAAATTGGCTGCGTTGTGGCCATAAAAGAGTACAACAAAGGCGGTGCTGCAGATTTTTTTAATCTGCAACACCGCCTTATTATACCGTCACGTCATTTTTTATTGCCAATCTGCCGCAGCAGCCCCTCGCAGCCCTCCGCAATGTCGCGGTAACAGGTTTCAAAGTCGTCCGTATACCAGGGATCGGCGACGTCGCCGGGGCGCGTCGTAAAGTCCATCAGACGATGGATTTTCCCGTCGCGATCGTCGCCGGTGATGCGAAGGAGGTTTCGCAGATTTTGCCCATCCATCACGATCAGCAGGTCATAAGCGCCGTAGTCGGCAGGACGAACCTGCACCGCGCGCTTGCCTGCGCAGGAAATGCCGTGGCGGGCGAGCTCTCGCCGCGCAGGCGGATAGACGGGATTTCCGATCTCCTCGCGGCTGGTTGCTGCGGAGGCGATGGTGAAACAATCCTCGAGACCGCACGCGGCGACCTTATCTTTCAGGATAAATTCCGCCATCGGCGAGCGGCAGATATTGCCGTGGCAGACGAACAGGATGCGGGTCATTCAAAACAGCCCTTTTCTTCCGGTGATTTTTTCGGGTGGATAGGCGTTCAGCGGATCAGCGCGATGGCCACGTCGTTCACGTTGGTGCCCGTAGGCCCCGTCACGAGCAGCGCGTCCGTCGCATCGAGCAGAGAGTAGGTATCGTTTTCGTCGAGATACGCCTCGATGGAAAGCCCCTTTTCCCGACAGCGCGCGGCCCAATCGCCCGTGACGATGCCGCCCGCGGCGTCCGTCGGTCCGTCGGTGCCGTCGGAGCCCAAGGAACCCACGCATACGCCCGAAAGCCCGTCGATGCAAAGGCCTGCGGCGGCCGCGAGCTCCTGATTGCGCCCGCCGAGGCCGTCGCCGCGCAGGTGCACGACGGTTTCGCCGCCTAATATCAGTGCGCAGGGGGGCTGAAAACAGGAATTCCCCTCGCGTATCTCGCGCGCCATAGAGGCGATCAGGCTGCCGGCTTCGCGCGCTTCGCAGGCCATGGTCGTGGTGAGCACGTGGGGAACATAGCCCAGACGGAGGCAGGATTCGGATGCCGCCTCGCAGAGCCTGCGCACGCTGCCGGTGATTACGCTGGTGACGTTGGCAAGCTGTTTGGGCGTTTCGCCCTCGAGCGCGCGCCGCATACCGTCGCTCAGCGGAATTTGATACCGATTTACGATCGCCATGGCTTCTTCACTGGTGGTGGTATCCGGGTAAGCGGGGCCGGAGGCGATGGCGCTCAGCGAATCGCCCAGCACGTCGCTGAGCACGATGCTCATCACGCGCGCAGGGGCGCACCGCTGCGCGAAGCGGCCGCCTTTTACGCCGGACAGATGCTTGCGCACGGTGTTGATCTGTCCGATATCCGCCCCGCAGGCGAGCAGCCTGCGCGTTATATCCGCGAGGTCGCCGAGGGTCACCCCCTCAAGCGGAGATTCAAAGAGCGCCGATCCGCCGCCCGAGACGAGCAGCAGCACGACGTCCTGCGTGCCCGCCGCGTCGGCGAGTTCGAGCGCGCGCTGCCCGCCGCGCACGCTGTTTTCGTCGGGAACCGGGTGACCGGCCTCGATGATTTCGAGCGGGCCGATAGGGCCCATGCTGTGGCCGTACTTCGTGACGACGAGGCCGCGCGCTACACGCTCGCCCAGCATTTCATAGGCGGCTGCGGCCATGCGCCACGCCGCCTTGCCGATGGCGACCAGCGTCACAGCACCGCTCACCGGATGCGCGCAAAGCGCATCGCGCACAGCCGCTTCGGGCAGCACGGCGTCGATGCTTTCCCGGAAGATTGTCCGCATTTCCCCTACCATTTGTGTGCACATGTGATCCCCTCATTTCAAGAAAATAAAGCTGCCCCCACTATACCGGTCACGGCGTGGGTTGTCAATCCCCAGCAAAGCGTGCACAGGGAAAAAAGCTTTCCTTGAGGGAACGCCATCCGTCAAGAGTTCCGCGCTACTTTCAGAAAATATTCAAATCTATGGCTCTTGAATCAGGATGTTGCTGAGATGAATCAAAAGGCCGCCGCACGTTTTTCGTGCGGCGGCCCAATGCGTCGTTTTTCTTACAGGTTTTCCACGGTGAGGTCGACGAAGCTTTCAAACGTCTGCCCGGCGGGCAGAATCAGGATGGAGGATTCGTCGATCAGGCCCTTGCCGTACAGATTGATGAAGTCCGTGGCGCAGGTCTGATGCTCCAGACAGAAGCCGGGCCGGTCGTGCGGGGTAAAGACGACGAGGTTGCGGAAGGCGTCCCCACCGCGAAGCGTGACGCGCTGCGGATGCACGCCCTCGTATACGACCTGCGCGCACAGGTCTTGCGTCATGCCCCGGAAGACGTTGTCCAGATAGAGGCTTTCGACGCTGTGCAGTCCGTCCGAAATGTCCTTGTCCGAACCGGACACGTCGGTGAGGACGCCGCTGGGCAGCAGGTTTTCGTCCGTCTCGTACACGCGGTGTACGGGCGCTGTGAGAAAGGCTTTGCGTGCGTCCCCGCGCTTGGAGAAGTAAGGATGGATGGCGAAACCAAAGGGCATCTCCTCGCCGCCCAGATTTTCTACCCGCACGGAAAGGTGCAGCCCGTCTGCCCGCAGCGTGTAGGTGACTGTCAGGCGGCAGGGGAAGGGGTAGCCCTCAAACAGCGGACTGCCCTCGTAGATGGAAATCGTTCCGACAGCCACTGCACAGTCTTCCCTCGCTTCGCAGCGCACGTCCCAGGGCTCTGTCATCACCAGGCCATGGCGCTGCACCTCCACGCCGCGCTTAACCTGATGGATTTCCCGATCCTTCCAGGTGTAGCGCGCGTCGCGGATGCGGTTGGGGGTCGGGAACAGCAGCGGGATGCCGTACTTGCTGCCGTATTCGCGGATGTCGGTGGGCTCCATGAGCATTTCGCCGCCGTCGTAAGTCCAGTAATAGAGGTTGAAGCCCGCCTCGGGCAGCAGCTTGACGACGTGCCCGGCGCCTTCGAGCGTCCAGATGGGCAGGTGGTGGGTGAGCTCGTGCCCCTGAGATACCGTAAACATGGCGATCACTCCTTTTTGTTGTCTTCCGTTTTGGGGGCGGCGTTCAGCAGCGCTTCCGCCTTTTGCAGCGCGCGCGGCACCATGGTATCCGCGAGATAGGATGCGAACAGGGCGAGGGCTTCCCCCCGCGCGTCAGGGAAATCGAAAAAGGCCTCGATGTACTCCGTCATATAAAAGAAATGCTGCGAACAGGCATAAAAAGCGTACCGTTCCGGGCGAAGCGTATAAGGAAAGCTGTTTTCCTCGAGCACGCGGTCGATCAGTTCGATCTGTTCATCCGACCACATGTAAAACCACAGGTCGCGCTCCGGCGGGGCGAGCATCAGGCTGTCCCAGTCGATGATCGTCATCTTTCCCTCGCGTACGATGACGTTGCCGCCCACGTCGCCGCTGGTGATGCAAAAGGCGTCCTTATTTCCCCGGCAGAGGGCGGCGGCGCGGCGAAGAAAGGCGGCGGTGTGCGCGAGATCGTCCCGACGGCGGATAAGCAGGTCCAGCATCTTCGCGGACTCGGGAATTTCGCTGTGGGCGAGCCGCTCGGCCTCGCGCCGGAAGTCGCGAAGCGTGCCGCAGGAAAAGCTTTCCGTGCGGATAGGCGAGAGCTCGCCTGCGTCCACTTGGTATTGCCTCGCGAGCAGGGCAAAGAGTGGCTCCAGCGGGTAGTCCTCGGTGTGCACGCCCTCGACAAACGCGAAGACCGCGAGCACGCCATCCTCAAAGAGGTTAAACGCGTGCCCCTGCGCGTCCCAAACGGGTTCGCTGATGTGCGTAATCCCCCGCGCACGCAGGTATTCGATCACGCGGAAGCTCTCCATGTAGTCGCTCATGTGCAGACGATAGCAGACGACCTTGACGAAATAAGACCGCCCCTGGCTTTCGGCGCGCCAGGTTTCGCCGTAGAAACCGCGGTCACAGGGCGTCACGCGGCAGGCGGGCAGCGCGTAACGCTCCGCGAGAAAGGCTTCAAGCCGGGAGACGTACGCGGGATCGCGCTTCTTTTTGCTGAACATGTGTCGTCCTTTCAGGTGTACGGATTCATACGCCCGTGCCGTCGAAGGCGGGGATGAACGCCCTGTCTGCGGCGGCGATTTCCTGAGCGTACCCTTCCGTAAGGCCGATGGCCCGCATGTGCGCCAGAACGCTGGCGTATTCGCGCTTCTTCAGCCTGCGGTTCATGCCGGGATACTTTTCCGCCTCGCCGCAGGGCGTGTACTGGCCCATCAGGCTGACCGGCGTACCCTTGGGCAGATTTTCCTCGATCCAGTTGAGCACGCGCATGGAGTGCCCGGCGAGCCCGGGCAGCACGAGATGGCGCACGAGCGTTCCGCGCGTCATCAGACCGGAATCGTCGTAAATGGGCAGGCCTGTCTGGCGGCACATCTCCACGAGGGCCGCCTGGCACACCGAGGGATAGTCCGCGGCGTCCGAATAGACGCGGGCGGCGTCCGCGTCGATGTACTTGAAGTCGGGCAGATAGACGTCTACGATCCCCTCGAGCGAGCGGAGGGTCTGGACGGACTCATACCCGCCGCAGTTGTACACGATGGGCAGATGCGGCCTGTAAAGGGAAAGGGCTTTTAAAATGGCGGGGACGAAGTGCGTCGGGTTGACGAGGTTGATGTTGTGCGCGCCCAGCGCCTCCAGTTCACGAAAGATGCCCGCCAGGCGCTCGGGTGAAACGTCAACCCCTTCGCCGCCGTGGCTGATGGAGAAGTTCTGGCAAAAGACGCAGCCGAGATTGCACCCGGAAAAGAAGACGGCGCCGCTGCCGCGCGTGCCGCTGATGCAGGGCTCCTCCCAGACGTGCAGCGCCGCGCGGGCGATGCGGGGGGTGAGCGCCATGCGGCAGCGGCCCGCGCCGGAAGTATCCGTGCGCTCCGCATGGCAGCGGCGTGGGCAGATGTCACAGATCATAGGTCGATGAACTCCTCAAAGCGGGGCAGGATGCCGATGCCGTCCGGGAAGTGCGCGGCAAACTGCGGAATGGCGTGGCTGGGGAAGGAATTGCCTTCGATGAACACGGGGCCTGTCGGGGTGATCGCTACGTCCCACGCGACGAAGCGCACCTGCGGCACGACGCGCGAGGCGTCCAGGCACATCTTGACCGCCTCCTTCCAATAAGGAATGGCGGTTCCCGGGATGCGCTTGCCGGTCATGGGGTGAAATTCGTAGGCTTCCCCCGACTTGTTTGCGCCCACGGCCCGGATGACGCCGGTGTTCAGGTCGATGGGAGCGGCCATGCCGCCGCAGTCGACGTTGTCCATGACCTTGCCGTTGCCGATGCGGATGTAGGCGTAGACGACGCCCTGTTTTTTATCGCCCAGGAGCGTCGCGATGCGCAGGGTGTTGACGGAGGTGGGGCACAGCGCGGCGAGGTCGGGATGCTGCACGACGCATTCCTCCACGATGCCGATGCCCGCGTCCTTGAGGCTTAGGTACAGCGCGTCGGGACGCTGCATCTGCTCGGGCGTGACCTTGAGGATGCCCTGACCGCTGGAACCGTCCAGCGGCTTGCAGATGAGCGGGCCCTTGCCCTTGACGAACTCTCGGAACTGTTCGGGCGTCGCATCCCGAAAATTGAGCCAGGCACGCTTCACCTGATCCGCGAAGAGCGTGTTGAACTCGTTCTTGTTGTCGAAGTAGTGCCAGAACTCCTTGTCGTTCATGCGCGCGACGATGCTGTTGGAGATGCCGCGCGTGATCTGCGTCCTGCGCTGTGCGGGCGTCAGACGGTACATTTCCGCGATTTTATAGTCGATGTAGCCCGCGTTGTAGCGGACGGCGCATTGCATCATGTCCGCGAGGAGCCACCAGGTCGGCTTGCCGGTCTTCTCGTGCAGCATCCGCGCGGTCTTCATCATTGCGCCGTAATCCATACGCGCCGCGCGCTTTACCATATAGCTGATTTTGCTCATGGCTTTCGCCCCTTCAATCCTTTTTCCGCATTTTCACCTTTATTGTATCCATTTGCAAAGAACCTGTCAAACAAAACGGCGATTGGAAGAAAAAAGAAGAAAGAGGCGGTGATCAGCAAAACGAAAAAACGGGGCCGCGGCTGCGGCCCCCAGACCCTCAACAAAGTATCGTCTTGTAAAAGGGGATGCATGAAGGGGGAAGCTTCCCCTTCATATGAAATCGTATCGACCGGCTTTGCCGGTCAGGACCTCTGAAATAGGACGATTGTCCGTCAAATCAGCCCTTTAAAACGCCCGCGCCGACGTATTTGCTGCTGCAATAGCCCCAGATGCCCTTATACTTTACGGGGAGCCAGTTGCTGCTGACCGGGATGTATTGCAGGCGGTCCAGATGCGGAATGGACGCCACCACGTCGTATTCAGTGCCCGGCCCCTCGCGCAGGTTGAGGTGTCCGCTTACCGTATTTGCATAGCCATCGACCAGCAGGCGATCGTCAAACGCGTCGGGCGACACCCTGCTGAGAAATTTTTTCATGATAAAGCCCGAGCATGGGGCGTGGATGCGGTCCCATTCCGGATTGAAGGGTTCGACGGATACGGGCGTTCCACGCTCTAAGCGATGCAGGATGACGGCATCTGTGTTCGGCTCTTTGCGGACGTTGACCGTTTGGTTGACGGGCGTGTTGACGTACTTGGTAATCATGCTTGTGTACCTTCTTTTCTTTGTCGTTTGTGCAAAAGGGACCGGAGTACGCAAGGCCCTCTGCGGCGACGCGATAGGCGGCACGGCGCGATGGTGCGTCTGACAGAAGCATATTTGCGGCTCTTGCGTCTCTTATGTTGTTGAGTATAAAGAAATTTTCAATATTTGTCAACGACTAAGTGCAAAATATATATAAAATGTTTAAAAACGCCATGCATACTGCCTGCTTTAACGCAGCAAAGGGGGGATGGCCTACGTATCCAGAACAAAAGATTTGGCGTCCGCGAAGGAAAGGTTCTTGCCTTTTCGCATTTATCCTTTTATAATAGGTAAGAATTGCGTCGTACGCAGGCGGGAAGGACATAATGAAGAATGTTTTCAGAGGATGTCGGCGGGCTGATTTGCCGTACCCTGAACCAGGTGGATCCGCGCCTGGTCGATCATGGGGAGCGGGTTGCGCGAACCGTTTCGCGAATGCTGACGGTGCAGGGACGATACGGTAAAAAAGAGCGGCAGGAAATCTGCCTTCTCGCACTGCTCCACGATATAGGGGCCTACAAGACAGAAGAAATCGATCAGATGGTTCGCTTTGAATCTCAGGATGTTTGGGAGCATTCGATTTACGGATGCCTCTTTTTAGAGCAGCTCTCTCCGCTGAAGCGATGGGCGAAGGCTGTGCTTTTTCATCACGCGAACGTGCGTCTTCTAGGCGGCCTGGAGCCGGAATGCCGTGAAATCGCCCAGATGCTGAACATCGCGGACCGGGCGGATATTTTCATGGTCGATGAGGGCGCCGGCCGGGCGTCGGTGCGTGCGCTGCTTGAGGGGCCATACGCCCAGCGCTTTGATCCGTCCGTCGTTTCGCTTTTCCTTCGCGCGCTGGAGGCGGAGGACCTGCCGGAAGAGACTGCATTTGCCCTCGATTTGAGCGATGCGCAGCGCGAGGCTTACCTCAGGATGATCATTTATGCCATCGATTTTCGCAGTCCGCATACGGTGACGCATACGATTACCACCACGCGGATCAGCGTGGAAATCGCCCGCTATTTGGGGTTGGCGGACGAATGGCTGCACCGCATCTGGTACGGCGCGCTGCTGCACGACCTGGGCAAGGTCGGCATTCCGGTGGAGATCCTCGAGTTTCCCGGAAAGCTCAGCGCGCAGGCGATGAGCATTATGCGTACCCATGTGGATATCACCGAGCAAATTCTCGGCGGTGTGCTCGACCCGGTGACGGCCAATATCGCGCTGCGCCATCACGAAAAGCTGGACGGAACCGGATATCCACGCGGACTGCGCGGCGATGCGCTCAATACGGCGGAGCGCATCGTGGCGGTAGCGGACATGGCCAGCGCGCTGCTGGGCACCCGAAGCTATAAGGAGGCTTTCTCAAGGGAGCGGACGCTGAGCATTCTGCGGGAAGAGGCGGAGGCAGGCAGGATCGACGCCCTGTGTGTGCGCGTCTTTACGGAGCATTTTGATCAGATTTATCAGGAGGTACAAGCCCACTGCAATCCCGTAATTGAAATTTACCACGGCATCCATCGTGAATACGACGTGCTGGTGGCGCGCAAAAACCAGTCCCTTCGGACGACCTGACCCGCCGTTCTGCGCTGTTATATCGTCGCCTCATGCGGACGCGTGGGATTTCCGAAGGATGCGGGGGACATGACCTCCCAAGGGTTAAACGCCGTTTGCGTTGCGGCCCGCGCCCCAGTCCGTTGTTTTTCAGGGGCATCGGCGACCGCCGAACCCACGGTGCGTAGGGGATTCATGGGAAAACGAGCCTGGCCCATGGCAAAGCTTGCATACGCGTATAAAAATGTGTATAATAAGATGCTAGGCTATCATTATTCTGCCGCATCTGCGGTTTTCATGGGAGAGACGGCATGTCCACGATGGAAAAAATGCTCATTACGGGCGGGCAGCGGCTGGAGGGCGTCGTCAGCGTCAGCGGCGGAAAGAACACCGCGGTGGCGATTATTCCCGCTGCGCTTTTGTCTGACGAGCCCTGCGTGATCGAGAATCTGCCGGACATCAACGACGTGCACGTGCTCATCCAGATGCTCACGGAGTTGGGCGCAACGGTCGAATTCGAGGACGGCGTCATGCGCGTGGATCCGCGCGGCGTAAGCTGCTGGCAGGTGCCGCAGCGCCTGTCGCACCGAATGCGCGCCTCTTCCTATCTGCTCGGCGCGCTGCTCGGGCGCTTCGGGCGGGCGGAGGTTCCCCTGCCCGGCGGGTGCGACATCGGCCCGCGGCCAGTGGATCAGCACATCAAGGCGATGCGCGCGTTGGGCGCGCAGGTGGAGGAGCGCTTCGGCGTCATTCACGCCAGAGCACCGGAGGGAATGGTCGGCGGCGACGTCTTTCTGGACATCGTCACCGTCGGCGGCACGATCAACGCCATGCTTGCTGCCTGCCGCGCGCGGGGCAACACGGTCATCTATAACGCGGCGAAGGAGCCGCACGTCGTGGACCTCGCCAACTTCCTCAACAGCATGGGCGCGCGCATCAAGGGCGCGGGCACTGACATCATCCGCGTGCGCGGGCAGGAACGGCTGCACGGCTCGACCTATGCGGTGATTCCCGACCAGATCGAGACGGGAACGCTCATGATCGCGGCGGCGGCCAGCCATGGGGATGTGACGATCACCGGGTGTATCCCGACCCACATGGAGGCGCTCTCCGCCAAGCTGCTGGAGATGGGCGCAAAGGTGGACGAGAAGGACGACGCGATCCGCGTTCGCTCCATCGGGGCGCATCGCGCGGTGAACATCAAGACGCAGGTATATCCGGGCTTCCCGACCGATTTGCAGCAGCCCATGACCGCGCTGCTGACCACCGCCAAGGGCACCAGCCTGGTGACGGAAAACATCTACGAGCAGCGCTATAAGCACCTGGCGGAGATGCAGCGTATGGGGTCGCACGTGCGCGTCATGGACCGTGTGGCGATCATCGAGGGCGTTCCGGGCCTGTCGGCGGCGCCGGTCTACGCCAGCGACCTTCGCGCGGGCGCGGCGCTCGTCATCGCCGGGCTCATGGCCGAGGGCGTGACCGAGATCGGAAATACCCACTTTATCGACCGTGGCTACGAGCACCTGGAGACAAAGCTCTCCTTCCTCGGCGCGAAAATTACCCGCGCGCAGATGGAGATTTAAAGAACATACCGCCGCGTGGCGCACGGCCTACTGCCGGCTCCATGCGGCTTTTGATGATGACGGGGCGGACGCCTGACGGCAGATGAGAAACAGATGAGAATTGCATGAGGATTTGCAAGGCGCGCAGGAACGCGGGTTTCAGACGGTGAATACTGGGCGTCAAGACCGTCAAAATGATTGATAAGGGGGATTCGGCCATGATACGACCGATCATCTATACCCTCGTAGGGATTCCGCTGCTCGTTTACGCCTGCTACTTTGTAGCGCTGGGCATGTTCTCCTTCAAGAAGAAGGGGCGCATCCCCTATGCGCCCGCGCAAAAGCGCCTGGCTGTGGTGCTGCCCGCGCGCAACGAGGAAGCGGTCATCGGCCAGCTCGTGGAGACGCTGCGCGCGCAGAACTACCCGAGCGAGTTGTTCGATGTGTTTGTCGCGCCGAACCACTGCACCGACCGTACGGCCGAGATCGCGGCGTCGCGCGGCGCGAAGGTGCTTTCGATCAGCGACGCGGTGAAGAACAAGGGAGACGTGCTGCGCGAGGTCTTCTCGCAGCTGACGCAGGACGATTCTTACGACGCGTTCGTCGTGTTCGATTCGGACAACCTCGCGTGCCCTGATTTTCTGCAGCGCATGAACGACGCGATGTGCGCGGGATACGAGGTCGTGCAGGGCAACCGGGACAGCAAGAACCCGGGCGACACCTGGATCAGCGGCGACACTTCCATCTATTACTGGCTGCTCAATACGTTCGTGCACAAGGCGCGCATGAACATCGACTCCTCCGCAGTGCTCAACGGCACGGGTCTGCTCATCAGCCGCAGGGCGCTTCAAATCGTCGGTTATGACGTGAAGTCGCTGACGGAGGACATCGAGTTCTCCACGATGTGCGCGATCAAGGGCGTTCGCATCGCCTACGCGGAGGAAGCTGTCTTTTACGACGAGCAGCCTCTGGGGCTGTGGGATTCGCTCAAGCAGCGCAAAAGATGGTCCGTGGGCTGCTACGAATGCCTTCGATTTTATTGGAAAGGCCTCGTCTCCGGCATCGTGAGACGCCGAAGCCTCGCCTGCTCCGACATGCTGATGATGATCAGCGCTCCCTTTATGCAGGTGCTGCTCATGGTGGTTTCCGTTCTCATGGGCATCGACATCGCGGTGGGTCTGTACCCGGGCGTGGTTTCCGGCGTGTTCCTGGTCGCCTTCAGCCTCATTTCCGGGCTGCTGTCTTATCTCTTGCAGGTGTGCATGGCAATCTGGGGGATTGCGCTCAGCAAGAAGAACGTGCGCATGTACCTGCTCGCGGCGGTCACGTTTCCGATCTTCATCATGACCTGGATTCCCGTCAATCTCGTTACGCTGCTGCATCCGAAGGCTAAGTGGGATCCGATCAAGCACAGCCGCGTGGTCAACGTGCAGAGCGTTGTGGGAGGCGCGAAGGATGAACTCTAAGCTTATTCGCCGCATTCTGATCTGGTGCATCGTCGCCGTACTCGTCCTGGCCGCCGGAGTAGCCATTTACCGCTCCGGCGTCTGGGAGCGCTTTGGCTCCGTAGAAGAGCTGCGCGAGTGGATCGCGGGCTTTGGCGCAGCGGCGGGCGTGGTATACTTCGTCCTGCAGCTGATGACGGTCATCATCGCGCCGATTCCGAGCAACGTGTCCACCGCCGCGGGGGCGCTGGCCCTGGGCTTCTGGCCCGGTTTCCTGCTGGGGGCTTCCGCGGTCGTCGTGGGCTCGCTGATCGTCTTCACCCTGGCCAAGCGCCTGGGCGAACCGTTCGTGCGAAGGTTTGTCAATCAGAAGACGCTTCAAAAGTACATGCCCGTCATTGAAAAGAAGCGCGACGCGTTCATGTTCCTGGCCCTGCTGCTGCCTTTCTTTCCGGACGACCTGCTGTGCATTCTGGCGGGCCTTTCCGGCATGGGCACGATGCGATTTTTCGTCATCGCGCTCGTCACGCGGCCCTGGGGCCTGGTGGTGGCGTCCGCCGTGGGCAGCGGGGCGATCTCCATGCCTCTGTGGGGTTGGGCGCTGATCGTGCTGGGCGCGGTCGCGCTGATGATCTTCGGTTTGAAATACGGGGACGTATTAGAAGAGCGGCTCATGCATAAACTGATGAGGGAGAAAAAGTAAATTGCTCCAAGCGGCTGGGGGCGCAGGCTTGCATGAAAAGGGGATTCATGGTATAATCGTAAAACACCCATTTCATGATGACTGCCGCAGCCGCTTTCCCGCTCCGCGGGAAGGCTCAATGTAGGAGGCAATATGCAAAACCCCTTTATCACGCTGGGCGTGCCGGAAACGGCGACCGAGCAGCAGGTACACCTCGCGTACCGCCGCCTGGTCAAGGAATGCCATCCCGACATTCAGCCCGGTGAGGCCGAGAAGGAGAGCGCGCAGGCGCGTCTGATCGCTCTGAATCTCGCCTATGAAGAGGCGCTTCGCCGCACGAGCGTGAAGGCGAGCGCCGCGCATGCGCCGTCCCCGCGGATTTATTCGCTCGTCGATACGAACCGGCTGGCCGCGCGCCTGCTGAGGCAGAAGATGTTCGATTCCGCGCTTCGCGTGCTCGAACGCTGCGGCGAAGCGGACGAGACGTGGCATTTTCTGCGTGGCCAGGCGTTGGTCGGGCTTGGCAGGCCGCAGGAGGCACATGATTCCTTCCGTCGGGCGGTTCGCCTGTGCCCGGACAACAACGAATACCGCCGCGCCGCGCTTTCCGCGTTTACGGCGGCCAAAAAGCAGCAGCGCCCTTTGGGGCGCGTCGGCGCATGGGCCAAGAACGTGCTGCACAAATAAGAGGCTGAGGGCCTCTTTTTTTATGCTTCGGCTGCACGGGGTGCCCCGCCGTTTGTCCGGGGAAAAACTTCGGTGGGTTGCGAAGAAAATCGCATCGCAAAAGAGGGTATAAGCCTTTCAATTTCCGCGAAGAAGTACGGAATAACAATAAATACGCCTTTTTTTGCGGTGGAATGCAGGAAAGAGCTCGCCTTCTGCGTCTAAATGGCGAGGGGGAATGGGAAATGCACCCAAAAGAGGAAAAAGACGCCTTCTTAGAGGCGCTGTATACCCGCTTTTACGGTACGCTGCGCTGTCTGTGCATGCGCTACGTCGGATACGATCCCCGCTATCTGGATGCCGTGGAGGACTGTGTGCAGGAAGCCTTTCTGACGGCCTATCAGCATTATGAGGAACTGACTCAACATCCAAACGTGGGCGGATGGCTGACGCGCACCTGTATGTTTCGCATGGGGACGATCATCCGGGGTAGGAAGCGCGACGCGCTGCGCACGCGGAATCTGGACGAACTCACGTGCGCGGACCCGCGGGACGGCGTGGCCGAGTGGGTGGATCAGGCAGGCGCGGCGGTCGAAGCCGAGTCGCTGCTTGCCGCGCTTTCAGAGGCGGATCGCCGACTGGCGCAAGAGAGATACGTACAGGGACGTTCCATGGCGGAAATCGCCCGCTCGCGCGGAATCAGCGAATCCGGCGTGAAGGTTGCCCTTTTTCGTGTGCGCCGCCGTGCGCGGTTGTTTGCAAAAAAGCATCCGGAAATCTTTACGATGAGTGTAACCTTTTTAGCGCTTTTACTCTTATAAAATAGATGGCCCCCGGCGGCCTGCCGGGGGACTGGGCGAAAGGAGGTGAGTCCCGTGCAGGAAGATTCCAAGGACGTGGAGGAAAAGCTGCTGCGTGCGCTGCTGCTGCCAGCTGACCCGTCGGAGATCCCGACAGAGGCGGAATTGGAAGAAGCGCTCGATTTTGAACTGCAAAAGGGCGAGAAGGAAATGGACGTGGCGCTCATCGACTTTTGCGCGCGGCGGCTTTGCGAGATGCATGGCCTGAAGACGACGGACGAGCCCCCGCCGCGCAGGCGGTTGAATCGGAAGGAGCCCGCCGCCAAACGGCGGGGGACGGTGCTCCGCTGGGGGCGGCGCCTGGCGCTGGTCGCTGCGGTAATGGCCGTGCTGGTGGTGGCAGCGGAACAGATCGCCCGCAAGAGCGCGCTGAAAAGCTACAGCTCTGAGGATGGGGAGCAGCATATCGTAAACTATTACGGCCATACCCAGGGCCTTGTAAGCGGGGCCGACGCGGAACCGGCTATCCGGGAAGAGGGCGGCGAGCGTCAGAAACTGGACGTGCAAAGCATTGAGGAAGCGGAGGCATTTCTCGGCTATCCGATTCCATGGCCCAGATACCTGCCGGACGGTCTCACGGACGCCCTGTTCAGGGTCTATGCCTATTGGATTCTGGATGATGTGTCGGCGATCTATACGGACGGCGGCGACCGGCAAATCAACATCAGCATGGAGCGAAGGTATGCAGAGGGCATCTCTAGCACAGCCTATGAAGAAAACGGACCCGGACGCACGGTCAGGCTCAGGAGCGGCGCAGAGGCCTACCTCTCCATGAATGTCGACCGGTATTGGGGGCTCATCACGGACGGCAAGACGAGCTATTATGTCGCCGTGAAGGGGTATGACGAGGAAACGCTCATTCAAATCCTCAATTCGATCGAGTAGCCCCGCCGGCGAGGGAACACCGACAGGCATATAATCCCTTTGTTAAACCAAAAAGCAGAATGCAAAAACCGAACGGTTTTTGCATTCTGCTTTTTGTGAAAGGGGGCTGCGCAGGCGCAGGGCCGCTCACACATTGAAGCGGAACAGCGTGATGTCGCCATCCTGCATGACGTAATCCTTGCCCTCGGAGCGCACAAGGCCTTTTTCCTTACAGGCGTTCATGCTGCCCAGCTCCATCAGCGTGTCGTAGGGCACGATCTCCGCTCGGATGAAGCCGCGCTCGAAGTCGGTGTGAATCTTGCCCGCGGCCTGGGGCGCCTTGGTGCCGCGCCGGATCGTCCACGCGCGGCATTCGTCCGCGCCCGCGGTGAGGAAGGAAATGAGCCCCAGCAGGTCGTAGCACTCCGCGACGAGGCGATCCAAACCCGACTTGCCGATGCCCAGCTCTTCTAAAAAGGCCTGTTTTTCCTCCTCGTCCATCTGCGCGATCTCTTCCTCGATCTGCGCCGAGATGACGAGCACCTTTGCGCCCTCTTCCTTTGCGATGCGCTTCACCTCCGGGATGCCGGGCAGGCTGTCCTCGTCCTGACCGAGCTCGCCCTCCGCGATGTTGGCCGCGTAGATGACGGGTTTGGTGGTGAGCAGGAACCAGTCGCGCGCGATCTCCCGCTGCGCCTCGGTCATTTCGCAGGTGCGCGCGGGCTTCAAGTCGTCCAGATGGCTCAGCAGCTTTTGCCCCAGCTCCGCCTCCTCGGCGTAGCGCTTTTCGCCGGACTTGACCATCTTCTGCGCGCGCTCGAAGCGCTTCTGCACCGTCTCGCGGTCGGCGGCGATCAGCTCCAGGTTGATCGTCTCGATGTCGCGGGCGGGGTTTACGCTGCCGTCGACGTGGATGATGTTCTCGTCCTCGAAGCAGCGCACCACGTGCACGATGGCGTCGCACTCACGGATGTGCGAAAGAAATTTATTGCCCAAGCCTTCGCCGCGGCTCGCACCCTTGACAAGCCCTGCGATGTCCACGAATTCGATGACGGCCGGCGTCACCTTTTTGGGGCTGTACAGGGCGGCCAGGTGGCTCAGCCGGTCGTCCGGCACAGCGACGATGCCCGTGTTCGGCTCGATCGTGCAGAAGGGGTAGTTGGCGGCCTCTGCGCCCGCCTTGGTGATCGCATTGAAAAGCGTGCTCTTGCCCACGTTGGGCAGACCCACGACGCCGAGTTTCATGTTCCATTCCTCCAAACGTTATCGCGGCGCAGCGCGCGCCGCCTCAGGCCATCGGCAACGTCGATGGCCTCGTGCAAAATGAAGGCCCATTTTGCGCGAAGGTTACGGGAGATGTTTTCTTCCGAAAAATCCTGCGGATTTTCCCACAGAAAACGTCCCGCCCGGCCGGCGAAGCCGGTCGATACGATTGCAGATGAAGGGGAAGCCTCCCCCTCAGGCATACTCTCTTGCGGGACGATACTATCTGACCGCCTGAACCTCATCCATTATAAAGGTTCAGGCGGTGATTTGCAAGAAGGAACGAAGCGCTCGATCCCGCAGCTTTTGAAGCCTACCGTACGCGCGCAGCCTGGTTACCGGCTCTGCCGCAGGCGCGCGAAGAGCGCGGGCAGCTTTGCGCGCGAAAAACGGATGGCGCGGGCGGCAAAGAGGCAAAGCGGGGCGCATCCCGTTTGAAGCAGGGCGCACAGCAGCCGGGCGGTTCGCCCCGCCGGCGCGGCATGCGAAAGCACGCGCCCGCACAGCGGACTGGCGAACGTCTCCCGATAAAACGCCCTTCTCGCCGCGGCGTTCATCCCTGCGCGCGGATCGTAGGAGCGTTCCAGCGCGGAGAAGAAGTAACGGCTGTAGACGCCGCCCAGCACGCCCAACACGCGCGCGTCCGTCATGCCCCAGCCGTCGTACAGGGCCAGTATCCGGGCTACGCGCTCGCTGTTTTGCAGGAAAAAGTCGGGCACAAACCGGCTGGTGATGCTTCCGCCCGTCTGACGGTGGCAGTAGTGCAGCGCGGGATAGGCGAGGGTGTTCATCGTCTCCCAGGATGCGCACTGGTCGAGGTTGAAGAAGATGTCCTCCGTCACCAGGCGGGGTTCAAAGTGCGCGCCGCTTTCCCTCACCGTGCGCAGGCGGTAGAGCTTGTTGGGCGTGTAGCCCAGCAGCGTGATCGCTTCCAGCTCGATGAGCTGGCGGCGGACGGCTTCCCTGTCTTCATAACGGCCGTCCCCGGGGCAGTAAGGCGTCTGCTGATAGAGGCGTCCGGCCGCGTCGTAGTAGTCGTCCGACACGCCCCAGACGGTGACGTCCGCCTCCGGCAGGGCGCATACGCGGTCGAGCAGGTCGCGTTCCATGTCGTCGTCCGCGTCCATGAACATCAGGTATTCGCCGCGTGCCCGCGCCATCCCCGCGTTGCGCGCGGCGGATGCGCCGCCGTTTTTTGCGAGGTGCAGCGCGCGCACGCGACCGTCGCTTGCCGCGAGCGCGTCGATCAGGGCGGCGCTGCCGTCGGTGCAGCCGTCGTCGACGAGCAGGAGCTCCAGATCGCGGAACGTCTGGCCCAGCACGCTGTCCGCCGCGGCGCGTAGCGTCTTTTCCGCGTTGTAGACCGGCATGACGACGCTGATCTTTGGCGTCTTTTCCATGGTGTCACCTGCCTGCCTTGAGCTTGGCGAACGTCTTGACGCTGCGCCGCTTGACGAAGCCGATAAAGCGCCCTTCCAGCAGGCAAAGCCCGGCGAGGCGGGTCCGAACGGGCAGCAGCATCAGCTTCATGTAAAAACTGCGAGGCCGGGCGACGGATAGCGCGGCCCCAACGCGCGGATTGGCGAGGATACGCGCGATCTCTTCGCGCCGCCCACGGCCTGAGAGCGTGCAGGCAGGCGAGGCGACGTTTTCAATGCAGCCGACGACGCGCTCGATGTAGCGGCGCTGAACCATTTCCTGGCTGCCGGGGTCGTGTACGTCCCAGTGATCGTACAATTCCAGCATCCAGCCGTGCTCCTCCTCGCGTTTTTCGTACATGTCGGCGCGGTAGCGCGCCGTCTCGCTTTCCTGACGGGCGCGCAGGAAGTGGTAATAGGCCGTGTCCAGCACGCCGACGCGCTCCACATCGCGGACGACGGCGAGCACGAAGGGAAAGTCGTCCCAGAATGTCTCGGGGAACAGGATGCCATTTTTGCGCAGATAGTCCGCACGGAACAGCTTATTCCACGGCGGATAGAGCAGGTTCGCGTCAAACAGGCGAAAGGCGTTTTCGCGGAACGCCCGCTGGCTTTTAAATACCTCGCCGGGCTGGCGGTGAACCTCGCGTACAAAGCGATCCTCGTCGTAGTACGTATCGATGAAGAAGGCCGCGACGGCGAGCTGCAGGTCGTGCTGCTCCGCGAATTCGACCATGTCCGCGAGCATCGTAGGCTCCGCCCAGTCGTCCGCGTCCATAAAGTAGAGATATTTGCCCGCAGCCCTTGCGATGGCGCGGTTCCGGGCCGCGGGCGCGCCGGCGTTTGGCTGATGGAAGACCGTAACGCGCGCGTCCTCCTGCGCAAGCCGGTCGAGGATCGCCCCGCTCTGATCGGGCGAACCGTCGTCCACTGCGAGCAGCTCGAAGTCCGTTAAGGTCTGGGAGAGCATGCTCCGCACCGCGCGCTCGACGAACCGCTCCACCTTGTACACCGGCATGATGACACTGACGGTCGGCATCTGTTTATCCCCTTTCGGGTTTCATGATACGTCTATTATACAGGGCGCGCGCGCGGGCGTCAAACGCAGGCGGGCGAAGGCCGCTACCGCTTCTTGCGGCCCTGTGGTATAATGCGAAATGAAAAAATGGGCGGCGGCAGGCGAAAGCGCCCACGTCCCCCTCATCCCAACGCGAAAGGACGCATGTTATGGACATCAACGCCATGCTCGTAAAGGAATTTTCCCTGCGCAGGGAGCAGGTCGAAAACACGATACGCCTGATAGACGAGGGCAACACGATCCCCTTTATCGCCCGCTACCGCAAGGAGGCGACGGGCTCCCTGGACGATCAGGTGCTGCGCGAACTGTCGGAGCGGCTCGAATACCTGCGCGGGCTGCAAAAGAAGCGCGAGGACATCGAAAAGACGTTGACCGAGCTGGGCGTGCTGACCGCGGAATTATCCGGCAAGCTCTCGGCCGCTCAGACGCTCGCGGAGCTGGAGGATCTCTACCGCCCCTATCGCCCCAAGCGCCGCACGCGCGCGACCGTCGCCCGCGAGCGCGGGCTGGAGCCGCTGGCCAATGCGCTGCTTTTGCAGGCAAGCAGGTCCGCGGCGCCTGAGGAGCTGGCCGCGCCCTACGCGGATCCGAACGGCGAGGTGCCGGACGCTGAAGCCGCCCTCGCCGGCGCGCGGGACATCCTCGCAGAGCGCATGGCCGACGATGCGGACGCACGCGGTCAGCTTCGCAGCCTGGCGTTTCGCGGCGGCATCGTGAAGACCAAGAACGCGAAGGACGAGGACAGCGTGTACGCCATGTACTACGACTTCAGCGAGCCCGTCGCCCGCATTCCGGGACACCGCATTTTAGCGATCAACCGGGGGGAGCGGGAGGAATACCTGCGCGTATCCGTGCTCGTGGACGATCGGGCGGCGAACGCGGTCCTGGAGCGCGCGTTCGTTCGCCCCGGCAGCGCGACGACGGAGCAGGTGCGCATGGCCTGCCAAGACGCGTGGGAACGGCTTATCCAGCCTTCGCTGGAGCGGGAGGTGCGCGCCGAGCTCACCGAGCGCGCCAGCACGGACGCGGTGCGCGTGTTCGCCAAGAACCTTCATCAGCTGCTCATGCAGCCGCCCGTCAAGGGTCGGGTGACGCTGGGCGTGGACCCGGGCTTTCGCACGGGCTGTAAGCTGGCGGTGGTGGACGAGACGGGCAAGGTGCTCGAGACGGGCGTGGGCTACTTCACGATCCCGGGGCAGACGGAGCGCCGCGAGCAGGCGAAGAAGCTCGTGAAGGCGATGATCGCGCGCCACGGTGTCACCGCGGTCGCCATCGGCAACGGCACGGCCTCGCGCGAGTCGGAACAGTTCATCGCCGAGGTGCTAAAGGAGATCGGGGGAGGTATCTCCTACATGATCGTGAGCGAGGCGGGGGCGTCCGTCTACTCGGCCTCCAAGCTGGCGGCGGAGGAATTCCCGCAGTACGACGTCTCGCTCAGGAGCGCCGTCTCCATCGCCCGGCGCATGCAGGATCCGCTGGCGGAGCTGGTCAAGATCGACCCGAAGGCCATCGGCGTGGGACAGTATCAGCACGACCTCAAGGAAGCGCAGCTCAACGAGGCGCTTGCGGGCGTGGTCGAGAGCTGCGTCAACGCGGTCGGCGTGGAGGTTTCCACCGCCTCCGCGCAGCTTCTCTCGCACGTCGCGGGCATCGGCCCGGCGCTGGCGAAGAACATCGTCGCCTATCGGGAGGAAAACGGCATCGCTTCGCGCGCACAGCTCAAAAAGGTGCCGAAGCTGGGGCCGCGCGCGTTTGAACAGTGCGCGGGCTTCCTGCGCGTCGCGGGCAGCCGCAACGTGCTGGACGAGACGGCGGTACACCCGGAGTCCTATGACGCGGCCAAGGCGCTTCTTTCTCATCTGGGCTTTGAGCTCAGCGACGTGCGCGGCGGAAAGCTCGGCGAGCTGCCAGGGCGCGTGCAGGAGGCGGGGCTTGAAAACCTGTCCAGGGAGCTTGCGATCGGCGTGCCCACGCTTTCGGACATCGTAAAGGAACTTCAAAAGCCCGGGCGCGACCCGCGCGACGAGCTGCCGCCGCCGCTGCTGCGCACGGACGTGCTGGAGATCAAGGATCTCACCCCCGGCATGGAGCTGATGGGCACGGTGCGCAACGTGATCGACTTCGGAGCGTTCGTGGACATCGGCGTACATCAGGACGGGCTGGTGCACGTCTCCCAGCTCACCAACCGGTTTGTAAAGCACCCCTCCGAGGTGGTCAAGGTAGGGGACGTGGTGAAGGTCTGGGTCACCTCTGTGGACGAAAAAAAGAAGCGCATTGGGCTTACGATGGTGCCGCCCAGATCACCTGCGTCAAAGCCGGAAGCGAGTTCACAATTTGGACACAACAATTGAAAAATTTGTTCAAAACCCCATCATGATTTTGCCCAAAACCTCCGATATACTAAGCACGTAATCAAGAGGGGCCCGCAAAGAGGAAGGACTCGGAGGGTTACGGGAAAAAATAAGGATGAAAGGAAGTTATTACGTATGAAAAACACGCATAAGTCTGTGATGATCATAGCGGTCATGACCGCACTGCTGCTGGCGCTGGTGACGGCGTTCGGCGCGATGGCCGAGGAGGCGCAAAACATCGATGCGGCCAAGCACTTCAGCCTGGAGGACGCCACGGCGGAGCAGGATTCCCTGTCGGTGAAGGAAATCGTCAAGAAGTGCCAGAGCTCCATCGTAGCGATCACGACGGAGACCACGCAGACCGTAAACAACGGTTACAGCTACGGCTATAACCCCTTCAGCTACGGCTACAGCCCCTTTGGCTACGGCTATAACACGCCCCGCCAGCAGGAGTACAAGGTGACGGGCGCAGCCTCCGGCATCATCATCAGTGAGGACGGCTACATCGTGACCAATGCGCACGTCGTGGAGGGCGCGGACGCCGTGAAGGTGGCGCTCAACGACGGCACCGAATACGAGGCCAAGGTGCTTGGATACGCCAAGGACAACGATATCGCGGTCTGCAAGATCGACGCGACCGGCCTCAACGCGGCGACGTTCGGCGACTCGGATACCGTCGAGGTCGGCGAGCTGGCGGTCGTCATCGGCAATCCGCTGGGTCAGGTCAACGGCGCGGTGACCGCGGGCATCATCTCCGCCCTGAACTATCCGTATAAGGACGACGAGCATTCGATCAACGCCATGCAGACGGACGCCGCGATCAATCAGGGCAACTCCGGCGGCGCGCTGTTCAACTCCTACGGCGAGGTCATCGGCGTGGTGTTCGCCAAGACCGGCGGTTCGCTGGTGGACGGCATCGGCTACGCGATCCCCGTCAACGACGTGAAGACCATCATCGAAGAGATCGTGAAGGACCCGGACGCCACGAGCGTCAAGACCGGCAAGAGCAATGTGATGCTGGGCGTAACGCTCAGCGACATTACCGAAAAGATTTCTGAGCAGTACGATATCCCGGTGGGCGCCTACGTCGAGAGCGTCGAAAAGTACAGCGCCGCCGAGCGCGCCGGACTGGAGCGCGGCGACGTGATCCTCGAGTTCGCGGGCCAGACGGTCAGCAAAAAGGAAGACGTGACGACCATCAAAAATGAACAGACCCCGGGCGACGACGTCGAGATGAAGATCTGGCGCAACGGCAACGAAAAGACGCTGAACGTGCGCATCCCGAAGGCAAACGACGTCACCACCGAGATCTCCAAGAACTAAGACAGACAGCGAACCTTCAACAGTGTTCTTCTCCTTCAATCGAAAGGGGCCTCCCGGCGGGAGGCCCCTTTCGATTGAAGGCTTATCAGTTGATGAAGAGGAAGGAGCGCTTGGTAAAATACACGTAGTTTATCAGCAAGGCGCTGAGCGGAATAACGACGTTGGTCCATTCAAAGGGAATCTGCATCCCCGTGATGCTGGATAGGCTGACCCAGAGGATAAAGTCCAACCCAAGCTGCAACAGGCCGTATAGATAATAGAGCGTCGGCCCGTTGGCGCGAAAGTGGGCGAGTCGAAAGCGCGTATAGACGGCAAAAACCGCGAGCGCCAGGCTCAGCAGGCCGGCAACGCTGCTGAAAGCTTTCAGGCCGGGGTAATACGCAAATAGATACGATGCGTCCTCGACGCCATAATAGGCGCCTGTCATCAGGTTAAGCCCATCTATTAAAAATGAAAGGGCGCTTAAGATCAGCTGGAAATTGATGATGAATTTGAACCACTTCATGGGAACGTCCGCAGGGGTAACGGTTTGGCGGGGCGTGATGGGGGCGTCCTGATCGTTTAAAGGAGCGTCTTCCGTTTGGTCTCCCTCCTGGCCTTCCGCGTGGGGCCGCAGGTCGAGGCCTGCCGACGTTTCGGAATCGATGGAGTTGAGGGGCACGCCGCATGCGCTGCAAAACCTGGAGTTTTCCTGAAGACTCGCGCCGCATTTAGGACAGAGCATCATGCATCCTCCTTCGTACAAACCGGAAACCGGCTTAAATAAATGTAGTCTATCATGTGGTTAAAAAAATGTCAAATTGAGCCGCGAACGGTCGTTCATGAGCCGACACGGCCCTCCGAATACGGTTGACAAGGGAACAAAATTGCAATAATATAAAGATGGGAAGGTTTGCTTTCCGGACATAAATGGATTTTTGCGAAATGAAAGAGAGGGATTTGCATGAAGTATAACATCATCACCGTCGGCCGCGAGCATGGCTCCGGCGGAAGAATTATCGCGAAGAAGCTTTCCGAGCGGCTCGACATTCCCTTCTATGACAAGGAACTCATCGCGCTGGCCGCGGAGGAAAGCGGCCTTTCGGAGCAGTGCGTGGAGGAGGCTGAGCAGAAGCATACCTCCGGGCTGCTCTACAGCTTCTACTACGACAGCCGCAACCTGCCCATCGGCGACCGGGTGTTCCTGGCGCAGGCGGAAATCATACGCCGCGTCGCGAAGGAAGGCCCCTGTGTCATCGTCGGCCGCTGCGCGGACTACGTGCTGCAAAGCCGCGAAGACTGCCTCAACACCTTCGTGTACGCGCCGATGGAAGAGCGCATGCGCCGCCTGACGGAGGACTACAAGTCCGAGCATAAGGACCCGCGCGCCTACCTTACGCGCTACGACAAGCGCCGCGCGGCGTACTATGAGTTCTTCACGGGGAACACCTGGGGCGATTACCGGAATTATCACCTGATGGTGAACAGCACCATCGGTCTCGACGAGGCCGCGGATGTGATCGCACGCATGGCGCAGGGAGGAACCGCGGCCAGATGAATTCAAGCGAAAACAAGATGGGCGTGATGCCGGTCAACCGGCTGCTCATTTCCATGTCCATCCCGATGATGATCTCCATGCTGGTGCAGGCGCTTTACAACGTGGTGGACAGCATGTTCGTATCGCGCATCAGCGAAAGCGCGCTGACCGCGGTGTCCCTGGCTTTCCCCGCGCAGAACCTCATGATCGCCGTCGGCATCGGCACGGGTGTCGGCGTGAACGCGCTGCTCTCCAAGAGCCTGGGTGAGCGAAACCTGGAGCGGGCGAGCGGCGCGGCACGCAACGCGGTCTTCCTGGCCGCATGCAGCTATCTGGCCTTCGCACTGCTGGGCATCTGCTTTACGCGCACGTTTTTCCTCATGCAGACGGATATTCAGGAAATCGTCGATTACGGCACGCAGTATCTGACCGTCTGCCTCGTCTGCTCGTTCGGTTTTTTCACGCAGGTGATGTATGAAAAGCTGCTGCAGTCCACGGGCCGTACGTTTTACAGCATGATTACGCAGGCGACCGGCGCTGTGATCAACATCGTGCTCGACCCGATCATGATCTTCGGCCTTTTCGGATTTCCACGGCTGGGCGTCACCGGCGCTGCCGTAGCCACCGTCTCCGGCCAGATCGTGGGCGCGCTGCTCGCCATTTACTTCAACAGCCGCAAGAATCCGGAGCTTTCCATGTCCTTTAAGGGCTTTCGTCCCAGCGCGCACATCATCCGCCGCATTTATTCCGTGGGCGTGCCCTCGATCATCATGGCCTCCATCGGCTCTGTGATGACGTTCGGCATGAACAAGATTCTGATCGCATTTTCGGCGACCGCGACGGCGGTCTTTGGCGTGTACTTCAAGCTGCAAAGCTTCGTATTTATGCCGGTGTTCGGCCTGAACAACGGCATGGTGCCGATCGTGGCGTACAACTACGGCGCGAAGAGACCCGACCGCATCACGAAGACGCTGAGACTCAGCATCTGTTACGCGGTAGGCATCATGTTCGTGGGCTTTCTCATCTTTCAGATTTTCCCGGACAGGCTGCTCATGATTTTTAACGCCTCGGAGCACATGATGGCCATCGGAGAGCCCGCGCTTCGCATCATCAGCCTGCACTTTTTGATCGCCGGCGTTTCGGTCGTGTGTTCGTCCCTATTTCAGGCCCTCTCGCACGGCGTGCTCAGCCTGATCGTTTCGGTCGCGCGCCAGCTCGTCGTGCTGCTGCCTGCTGCGTTCCTGCTCTCGCGCACGGGTTCGCTGGACGCGGTTTGGTGGGCGTTCCCCATCGCCGAGGTCGCGTCCCTTCTCCTGTGCGTCGTCTTCCTGCGCAGGGTGTACAGGAGCCAGATCAGGCCGCTGGGCGAACCGTAAAAGATACCCCCGTTTTAACGTGCAAAGGGCGCCGACGGCCGCAAAGTCTGTCCGGCGCCTTTTGTTGTTGACGCTTCGATGCCCGCATGATACCTTATAGGTAAAAGACGCCGCGGAGGCCGTCCGCTTCGACGAACGAGCGGGCGCGGCATCCTGCCCGGCGAAATCGAGGAGGAATGCGCATGAAGCCTTTTCCGCGCACGCAGGTTGAAAATCTTTCGCTTCCGCGCCTGCTGATCGGCACCAACTGGGTACTCGGCTACAGCCACACAAGCCCCTCCGCGGACGAGATGATCCGCCGCCGGTATCATGACGCGGAGCAGGTTTCGCGGCTGCTGGAGGCGTACTTGAAGTACGACATCGACGCGGTCATGGCACCCTTTGAGCCGGACGGCGCGCTGCTCGCGGGCGTTCGGCTGGCGGAAGCGCGCACGGGCAAGCGTCTGACGCTGATCGATACGCCGATCGTGGACGTTTCGGACGGCGTGCAGGGCCGCGCGGCAGCGCGGGCGCGCATTCATCGCTCCGCAGAAATGGGCTGCTCGCTTTGCCTGCTGCACCATTCCTGCGCGGAGCAGCTCGTAAACAAGCACAAGGGCACGATCGAGCGCCTGCCGGACTACCTGGACATGATCCGGCAGGAAGGGCTGGTGCCGGGTCTTTCGGCGCATATGCCGGAGCTGGTGCTCTATTCAGATCAGAACGGCTACGACGTGCAGACCTACATTCAGATCTACAACTGCGCGGGCTTTTTAATGCAGGTGGAGGTCGAGTACATCAGCAAGGTGATCCATGAGGCGAAGAAGCCGGTGATGACGATTAAGTCCATGGCGGCGGGGCGCGTGTCGCCCTACGTGGGGCTGACGTTTTCGTTCGCGACCCTTCGCCCCTGCGATATGGTGACGCTGGGCGCCTTTACCCCGGAAGAGGTAGACGAGGACGTGGAGATCGCCATGGCCGCGATCGAGCGCCGTCATCCCGATCTCGAAGGGCGCGCGAGCCCCAACAGGACGGCCGCGCTGGGCGGCTGATAGGCGCTCTCTTTATCGGGCAGAGAAAGAGAGGACAGGCGAACCATCCCCGGGTATACTGTGAACAAGGAGCTGATAGCGTGGAATGGATCGACAGATGGAATCAGGCGATCGGGTATATCGAGGCGCATCTTACGCAGGAGGTGGACTACGAGGCGGCGGCGCGCATCGCCTGCTGCTCGCAGTATCACTTCCAACGAATGTTCGGTTATATGGCGGGCCTGCCGCTTTCCGAGTACGTCCGCAGGCGGCGGATGTCCCGCGCGGCGGCGGATCTGCAAAGCGGCGAAAAGATACTGGATGTGGCGCTGAAATACGGCTACGCCTCGCCGACCGCTTTCAACCGCGCGTTCCAAAGCGTACATGGCATCGCGCCCTCCCGGGCGCGCGAACCGGGTGCGCTGATGAAGTCCTACCCGCCGATCAGCTTCCGCATCACGATCAAGGGAGTGGAAGAAATGGATTACAGGATTGAGAAGAAGGATGCCTTTCGCATCGTCGGCGTCTCGCAGCCGCTCAGCACGCAGATCGAGGAAAACTTCAAGACCGTGCCCGCCATGTGGCAGCGCGCGTCAGAGGACGGCACGCTGCAAAAGCTCCTGGGCATGATGGATACCCAGCCCATGGGCGTGCTGGGCGTAAGCGCCTGCACCCATCAGGAGGCGTGGCGCTACTACATCGCGGTCGCCAGCACGAAACCGCTGGAGGTGGGGCTCGAGGAGATCACCGTCCCGGCGCAGACCTGGGCCGTGTTTCCCGGGGAGGGCGTCGGCTCGTCCATTCAAACGCTGGAGCAGCGCATCGTGACCGAATGGCTGCCGACCTCCGGCTACGAATACGCGGATGGACCGGACATCGAGGTCTACCTGAACGCGGACCCGCAGCACGCGAGGTACGAGGTTTGGATCCCCGTGCGCAGCGCGAAGTAAAGAAGCATGAGAAACGCCCCGGCCAAGCGCAGCGCGCTTTGGGCCGGGGCGTTTGGGGTCTGTTTAAAGGCCGGCGAGCCTTTAAATCGGGTACATTTTTTCAGGCGTAGATGTCGCCGTCCAGGGCGCTTCGGGCGGCCAGAATGTACTTGGCGGTGTCCAGTGGGTGCACACCACGGCGGGGGCAGGCGGCGCCAAGCGCAAGGTCGCATTCGCGGTAGCCGCAAAGGCGGCTGCTCATCGCCCCGCGCCCGCTTGTCAGGGCGGAAAGCCGCGTGCTGAAATGCACGCATTCCTTCAGCGGCACCCGGGCTGAAAGCACCGCGCGCCCGTCCTCGGCGTGCGAATCCAGCGTCTCGCCGCGCATGAGCGAGATCTCGCTGAGCAGCTTCCCGGCAAACTCCTCCGGCACGGTGAGGAGGAGCTCCAGGATGGGCTCCAGAAGCACTGATCCGCCCCGGCGTAGGCCGTCCAGAAAGGCGACGGGCGTGGCGACGATGAAGTCCAGGGGGTGCGTATGGATGAGGTGATGGCTGCCGCCGACGAGGGTGATCTTCACGTCGTCCACCTGCCAGCCGAGTATCCCCTGGCGCGTGGCCGAGGGAATCGCCTGGCGCACCTGATTTTGATAGCGCGGCAGGATGTCGCGCGCGGGCACGGCGGACTCAAACAGGACACCGCTGCCGCGCGGGAGCGGCTCGATGAAAAATTCGATCACCGCCCAGCAGGGCTTGGGCATCGTGTAAGCGAAGAAGCCCGTGGCGGATTCGGCGATCGTCTCGCGGTAGATGACGTTCGGTTCCCCGAACAGCACGTCGAGCCCAAATTCCTCCTTTAATTGCTCGCCCAGCACCTCTAGCTGCACGGCGCCCATCACACGCACGTGCATTTCTCCCGCGAGCTCTTCGGCGGTGAGGAGCACGTCGCGCGCGCCCAGCAGGCGCAGCGCCTGCTGCAGCGCGGTTTTTTGTGCGGGATCGCGAGGCGTCACCTTGGTGAGCAGAAGCGGTTCGCACAGCTCGCCCGGACGCAGGCTGCGCGGCAGCAGCGCCGGGTCGCCCAGCACCTGCCCGACGCGCACGCCGCCCAGGCCTAGCACGCTTCCTATTTCTCCGGCGTGAAGTTCCCCGATGTCGCGTCCGCGTCCCTCCGCCGAAAGCGCTCGAATTTGCGCTACCTTGTGCGCCTGCATGCGGCCGGAGGCATCCGGCAGCTGAACGGTATCGCGATTTTTCAGCGTACCGGAGAACAGGCGGACCGTCGCCGCACGGCCCATGGCGTCCTCGTCCGAAATGGCGAAGACGACGCCCGAAAGCGGAGCCTGCGCGTCGCCGGGAGGCGGAGGCAGCAGATCCACCACCGCGTCCAGCAGCTCGCGTACGCCCGTTCCGCGAAGCGCGCTGCCCGCAAGCGCGGGGTAGGCTTCACCCCGCTGCACGCGGAGACGCAGCAAAGGGAGCAACCGGCTTGCGGGATAGAGATTTCCCTCCAGGTAGTCCGCGAGCGCCGCGTCGTCCGTCTCCGCCACCAGCGCGTGCGCCGCCTCCGCGTCCGAGAGCGGGAATACGGCGGGCGAGAGCGCTTTGCGTGCGGAGGCGAGGGCCGCCTCCGCGTCCGCGCCCGGGCGGTCGGTCTTGTTGAGGAAGATGAGCGTGGGGATGCCCCGGGCTTTCAGGGCGCGGAAGAGCACCTCGCTCTGGGGCTGCACGCCCTCGGCCGCGCTGAGCACGAGCACCGCCCCGTCGAGCGACCACATGGAGCGCTCCACCTCGGCCATGAAGTCCGCATGGCCCGGCGTGTCGATCAGCTGAATCGTGCAGTCGCGCCACTGCATGGGCGCGCAGGTTGCCTGTATGGAGATGCCGCGCCTGCGTTCGATCGCCATGCGGTCGGTGTGCGCCGTTCCCTGATCGACCGACCCGGGCGTGCGGATGGCTCCGCTGATCTTAAGCAGCTGTTCGGTGAGCGTCGTCTTTCCGGCGTCCACGTGGGCATAGATGCCGATGTTGCGTATCTGCATGCGTTTCCTCCATCAGCGAAACAGCAGCGGCAGAAAGTCCGCCGCGCATGCGCGCCATACGTTCCAATCGTGGCCGCCGGGATATACGCGCCGGTCGCAGGAAACGCCGTGCGCCTCGCACAGCGCGTCGTCTTCGAGGAAGCGCGGGAAGAACGCGTCGTCTGTCCCCATGCAGCGGAAGAGCAGCCTGTTTTGGCGCGAGAATCCAGCCACGTCGCGCAGCAGCGCCTTCAGGTGCGCGTTTTCCGACGGCTGCATGATGTTTTGCATGAAGCCGCTGAAAAGACCCAGATAGCAAAAGACCTCCGGATGGGTGAAGCCCAGCATACCCGCCTGTATAGAGCCCATCGAAAGCCCTGCCAGCGCGCGGTTTTCGCCTCCAGGGAGCGTCCGGAAGCGGCTTTCGACGAAGGGCATCGCGTCGCACAGCAGCTTTTGGGCGAACAGGTCGAAGCGCACGGGCTCGTCGTTCTGCGCGGCCCCGGGACGCACCATGCCGTCGTTCATGACGACGATCATCGCCCGCGCTTTTTCCTCGGCGATGAGGTTGTCCAGCAGGAAGTTCACCTTGCCCTGATGCACCCAACAGGTCTCGTTTTCGCCGTGACCGTGCTGCAGGTAGAGCACGGGATAGCGCTCCGCGCTCTGCTCATACCCCGGCGGCGTGTACACGAGGCAGCTTTCCGGCCCGCCCGTCGCGCTGCTTTGAAAGTAGAGGCGGCTTACCGCGCCGTGCGGCACCTCGCGAAGGCGGCAAAGCGGCGGCAGCGGGCCGACGTCAATGAAGTTGCAGGGCCTGCCGTAGCCGAATCCGATGGGCAGGAGTGGGCTCAGGATGGGCAGGCCGTCGGCCCAGAGCTGCACGTAGTAAAAGCCGGGCGTTAAAGGCAGGCGGACGCTGAAAAGCCCGTCTCCCTGCGCCTGCAGGGGAAGCGCGCGCTCGCCGGTATAAGCGCCCAGCTCTGCGCGGACGCGCTCGCAGCCGGGAGCGGAAAGGGTGAGAAGGACGCCGCCGTCCGCGAGCGTTTGCAGCGGCTGCGGGGCGGCGTAGCCTCCCGACGTATAGGGCAGCACGGGGCCAAAGGCCACGGCCTGCGTGGTGTTTTCAATCATGCCTGCATTCCCCTCCGATTCAGATCGTTGGGTTCAGCATACGACACAAACGTCCGCTTGGCAAGCGGAATTTGACCGGTTATTTCAGCGCCCGATAGGTGCGGACGATCAGGACGGCGGAGAGAATGGCGGTCAGCACATCGGAGACGGGCATGGAGTAGAGCACTCCGTCAAGCCCGAAGAAGAGCGGCAGCAGCAGCGCGAAGCCAACGCCGAAGACGACCTCGCGCACCATCGAGAGCAGCGCAGAGGCGAGCGCCATGCCCAGCGATTGCAGGTAGATGAATGTACCTTTGTTGACACAGGCGAGCACCATGCCGCACAGGTAGATGCGGAAGGCACGGACGGCGAACTCCGTATAATAGGCGCTTTCGCCCGCTGCGCCGAACAGGGTGATGAGCTGGCGGGGAAAGATTTCGACGATGAGCAGCGCGGCAAGGCCCAGGAGCGCCTCGGCGCTCAGCAGCAGCGTAAATAGGCGGCGCGCGCGATCCTTGCAGCCCGCGCCGACGTTATACCCCACGATGGGGATGCAGCCCGCGGCCATGCCCACCGCGACCGAGATCACGATTTGAAAAAATTTCATGACGATGCCGACGACGGCCATGGGAATCTGCGCGTACTGAGCCTGCGAAAAGACTTCGTCCATCGCACCGTACTTTTGAATCATGTTGTTGATCGCCATCATCGCGGCGACCAGTGATATCTGGGAAAGAAAGCTGCAGATGCCCAGCGGAAGAAAACGCCGCAGCAGGCGCCCGCTGGGCAGGAAACTGCCTTTTTCGAGCTTGACCGATTGCATGCGACGCAGGTAATAGACGGAGAGCGCAGCCGTCAGCGCCTGTCCGGCGACCGTCGCGGCCGCTGCACCCGTCATGCCCCACCTGAAGACGAAGATGAAGAGCGGATCGAGCACGACGTTGACCGCCGCCCCGCTGAGCGTCGCGAGCATCGCGAACTTGGGGCTCCCGTCCGCGCGGATGATCGGATTCATGGCCTGACCGAACATGTACAGCGGGATGCCCAGGGAAATATAGAGGAAATACTCTTTGGAAAGGCGGAATGTCTCTTCGTTGACCCGGCCGCCGAAAAGCGTCAGGAGCGGCCCGGGGCAGGCGAGATAAAGGACGGTCAGAAGGATGCCCGAAAGCACGGACAGCGTGACTGCGTTGCCGATGCTGCGATGCGCGTTTTCCTGCTCGCCTGCGCCCAGGCTGATGCTGACGAAGGCACAAGAGCCGTCGCCGATCATCACGGCGACGGCGAGGGCGACCACGGTCAGCGGAAAGACGACCGTGTTGGCGGCGTTTCCATAGGAGCCCAGATAGGAAGCATTGGCGATGAAAATCTGATCGACGATGTTGTAGAGCGCCGCGACGAGCAGGGAGATGACGCAGGGCACCGCGTAACGGCGCATGAGGACGGAGAGCTTTTCTGTCTTCAGGCTGATGTTTTGATCCACGGAACGGAACCTCCTCGTTTTGCGCAAAAAAGCGCGCGGATAGGAAAGCTGGATTTACGCCAACGGCTACACGCTTCAAAAGAAAAACAGCGGGCGGCTTTAGCTGGATTTACGCAAAAGCCACTCGCTGTTAACTAAATTATAGCAGGCATTTGAAGATTTGGCAAAGCGTTTTTTCTTTATTCACTGCCAATTCGGCGGGCTCGCTTTACGTATCGCCTCCTGATCGTGTATAATAATTCTGATTATGTCCGCATGCAAAAGGAGAGTTTGAACGATGCTTTTTAACTCCTATATTTTCATCCTGGCCTTTTTGCCCGCAACGCTCCTGGGGTACTTTGGCCTTGGGCGCCTCTTTAAAAGGCTGCCGCTGGGGAAGGTCTGGCTGGTCGGGTGCTCGCTCGTCTTCTACGCGTATTTTAATGTGAAATACCTGCCCATCATCGTGCTGAGCATTCTGGGGAACTACGCGCTCAGCCAGGGCATGCTCACCGCGCAAAAACGCGGGCTTCGCCGCGTGCTGCTCGCCGTGGGTCTTGCCGGCAACCTCGGCGTGCTGGGGTATTACAAGTACTACGACTTCTTCGTGCAGAATCTGAACGCCCTCGCGGGCACTTCGTTCGTGCTTCATCGGATCATGCTGCCGCTGGGCATCAGCTTCTTCACCTTCCAACAGCTCTCTTACGTCATCGACAGCTACAGGCGGACCGTGCCGCGTTATGGGCTGCTGGATTACGCGCTCTTCGTCACCTTCTTTCCGCAGCTCATCGCGGGCCCGATCGTGCTGCACAGCGAGATCGTCCCCCAGTTTGAGGATCCGGGCAACCGCAGCTTCCGCTTTGAAAACTTCGCGCCGGGGCTGTACGCGTTTGCGCTGGGCCTGTTCAAGAAGGTCATCGTGGCCGACACGTTTGCCAAGGTTGCGGAGTGGGGCTTTGGCGCGGGGCAGGCGCTCAACACGCCGGAGGCCTGGTTCGTTGCGCTGGCGTTCGCGTTTCAGCTCTACTTCGACTTTTCTGGCTACTGCGACATGGCGATGGGCCTGGGGCGCATGTTCAACATCCGAATCCCGCAGAACTTCAACTCGCCCTACAAGGCGCAGAACATCAAGGAGTTCTGGCAGCGCTGGCATATCACCCTCAACCGTTTCTTTACCAACTACATCTATTTCCCGCTGGGCGGCAGCCGTAAGGGTCTGCCCCGCACCTGCCTTAACCTGATGGTGGTCTTCCTCGTGAGCGGCCTTTGGCACGGCGCGGGCTGGCTGTTCATCCTCTGGGGCGCGCTGCACGGCCTGATGAGCGTATTGTACCGCGTCTTTCGCAAGCAGTTTGACGGGCTGCACCCGGCGCTGTCCTGGCTCATCACATTCCTCTTTGTGGTCGTTGCCTGGGTATTCTTCCGCGCGGAGACCATGGAAAGTGCCCTTACGGTGCTGCGTGGGATGTTTACCATGAACTTCGGCGCGCTCAGTTCGAGCATCACGAACGTGTTTACCCTGCCGATGGGCCTGCACCCCGGCTACAACGCGATCGTGACGGAGGTCTGGTATGCGCTCGCCCTTTTCGCGGTGCTGGGGCTGCCCAACACCTTTGAACTCACCGACCGGTTCCAGCCGACGTTCGGCCGCGCCGTCCTCACTGTCGCGCTGCTGGTCGTCTCCATTCTTTCGCTTTCGGGCGTGAGCGTGTTTCTGTATTATAACTTTTAAGCGGGAGGAATCGCTGTGAATAAAAAAATGAAGCGCTTTGCCGTCGGTGTGCTCGCTTCGCTCCTGCTGGCGCTGGCGCTTTGTGCGGGCACCGTCTTCATCGTCGATCCGTTCCAGATTTATCGCAAGGCGTCGTTTTACACGCCGCTGATCGAGTACACGACGCAGGTGTACACCAACGCGGGCATCGCCAAGAACTATTCCTACGACAGCGCGGTCGTGGGCACGTCGATGACGGAAAACGCGCTGCCCTCGCAGTACCAGGAGCTCTTCGGCGGGGAATGGATCAAGCTGGTGACCAGCGGCGGAACCGCCCGTAACCATGCGATCCTGCTGGACACGGCCTTCCGCACGCACGAGATGAAGCGCGTCGTCTACGATCTGGACGTCTATTCCTTCATGGCGGAGAAGGATTCGACCGCGCAGTACGTACCGATGTACCTGTACGACGGCAACCCCTTCAACGACGTCCATTACCTGCTGAACAAGGACGTGCTGCTCACGCGTCTGCACGACCTGTACGAGTACAACGCGAGCGGCCTGACGGACGACGACCGCGACACGATGTACAGCTGGGGCGGCAACTACGTATACAGCGAAGAGACGGTCATGACGGGCGTAAACCTCAAGGGGCCGGTCGCGGAGATGTGGGATGCGAACATCTTCGAGAAGGAGATGAACGACAACCTTCAGCAAAACCTGCTCCCTTTTATCGAGCAGCACCCGGAGACGGAGTTCCTCATTTACTATCCGCCCTACAGCGTGATGGAATGGTTCACGATGTATCAAAAGGGCCATCTGGACTTCGTGCTGAACATGAAGGAGCTCATTACCGAGCGCCTGCTCTCTTACGACAACGTCAAAATCTTCGACTTCCAGGCGCGCGAGGAATGGGTGCGCGACCTGAACAACTATAAGGATACGTCCCATCATACGCCGGAAATCAACATGGCGATCGCGGAGTGCATCGCCGCGGGCGACGGTCTGGTGACGGATCTCTACGACGTGTACGAGCACGACGAAACGATCTACAGCTGGGTGGATGACATCGTCTATGAAAACGAGGAATAACAGGCGGTGGGCCGTGGGCGTGCTCGGGGCGTCGATACTGCTCCTTTCCGCCGTCGCGGGCCTCGTCGCCTGGGTAGACCCCTTTATCTGCTATCATGCGCCCCGCTTCGCCTTTGAGGCGCGCAGCGGCATGCAGGCATATTATAACGTCGGTATTGCACGCAACGTGCCTTACGATGCCGTGTACCTGGGTTCCTCCATGACGGAAAATACGCGGGCGTCGCAGGTGAACGAGCTGTTCGACGTGACCTGCGCGAAGCTGTCCTTCGAGGGCGGCACGATGGAGAATTACCGCACGATGCTGGAAGCCGCGTTTGAAACGCACGACGTTGCCTGCGTATTTCTTTCGTTGGATGAGTTCGCGCTTTCCGCAAATCCGGACGAAGTGCCTCTGGAGCTGCCGCGCTACCTGTATACCCCATCGATTCTGGACGACGTGCAGTATTGGTTTAATCAATCCGTTCTCTTTTCACATGTCCCGGAGGCGCTGTCCGCCATGTTCGCGGGGGCGGAGCCGGGGATCGACTTTGACACGCTGTACTATTGGGGAGACCGGATGACGTACGGCCGCGAAAAGACGCTGCTTTCCATGAGCTATAGCCCTTATGGGGAGCAGCTCCCCCCGGACGGGGACGCGGATGCGGTACGCTACCACCTGGAGCATTGCCTGATTCCCTACGTACAGGCGCACCCTGAAACGACGTTCTTCCTGTACTTTCCGCCCTACAGCATCCTGGAGTGGGTGAGATACGCGCAGTCGGGCACGCTGGAGCAGGCGCTCTATCACCGGCTGCTCGTGGCGGAAGCGCTGGACGGCTTCGAGAATGTACAGCTCTACGATTTTCAGGCATGGATCGACGTCGTCACGGACCTCGACCAGTACAAGGACAGCATGCATCACCGGCCGGAGGTCAATGACATAGTCGTGGAAAAGATCGCGTCCGGGGAAATGCGCACGGACTCGTCGAAACTACGCGCCGCAAACGATGTCATTCGCGAAATGGTGGATGCGTTTGAAGCGCCGGGCGAGGAAGCGCTTTCGCAGATGCGTGCCCAAATGAACGAATAAAAGGGGGAAAAGCATGAACCGTAAGAATCGCCGCAGGCGTCCGCCGAACCCCTTCAAGAAGCTGCTGATCGCGATCTTTGTGTTGCTCGCGGTCGTCGCGGCGGACCTGCTGCTCGTGTACGGCGTGCGGCCGTTTAAGGACGCGGCCGTGTCTGTCGTCGCGCCGCTTCTCGGCTATACGCCTACGCCCGCGCCGACCGCGATTCCGACGGCGACGCCGAGCCCCTCGCCTACGCCAAGTCCGACGCCTACGCCCACGCCTACCCCGACGGCGACGCCGAGCCCGACGCCTGCGCCGACCCTGGCCCCGACGCCCGCCCCCACGCCGCGGCCGCAAAAGACGATTCTGCTCGTCAACCGCGACAACCGGCTGGAGAAGTCGTTCGTGCCGGGAAATCTCGTGAAGCTGACGGAGGTGGTGCCGGACGGCCTCATCAAGATCAAGGGAAAGGACATTCAGGGCGATCGGGAGGCTGTCGATGCGCTCATCGCCATGATTCAGGACGCGGTGGACGAGGGGATAGGAAACTGGCAGGTGAGCGCCGGGTACCGCACCTACGACTACCAGCAGTCCCTGGTGGACGATCAGGTGTACATTTACAGGACGAAAAACGGCTTGTCCAAGGAGAAAGCGCTTCAGGCGACCTATCAGACCGTCGCGCCCGCAGGCGCGAGCGAGCACCAGACGGGCCTCGCGTTCGACATCACGGTGCCGGGCGTCTCCTTCAAGGGGACGAAGCAGCAGAAATGGCTGCATGAGAACTGCTACGCGTACGGATTTGTCGTCCGGTACAAGGAAGAAAAGGAAAAGATCACGGGCTATCTGGCCGAGGCCTGGCACGTTCGCTATGTGGGCGTGGAAGCTGCGACGATCATGGAATACAATGACTGGTGCCTGGAAGAATACATAGAGCATGTGGGCAACGTGCTCTAGACGAAGGCGCAGGATAAAATGCTTGACTTTTTGCAGGCGCGGCGTTAACCTATACAGGGCTTTTTATCCCTTTATTTATTGTGAGGTGAGAAACGTGGACGATCATGGTCATGATGCGGGCGTTCCCCGAAGTATCGGGGTGCCGCCGATGACGGGGAAAGTGCGCGCTTCTCGCCCTTTTGCGCGCTGATCCCGCGACCCCGGCAGCCCGTCCGGAGATGCCTCGCGTCCTGTCCTCATGTCCGAATGCCCTTCGGCCCATGAATCAGAACGAGAGGAGCTATCTATATGGAAGAAAAGGAAATCCTGCTGGAATTGATGCAGCTCGTGCAGGCGGGCAAGATGCAGGCGTTTAAGGCGCGCGTAGTAGAAATTCCCCCGGTCGACATCGCGGAAGCGATGGAGGAACAGGAGGGGGATCTCGTCGTTCGCCTGTTCCGGCTGCTGCCCAAGGATATTTCGTCGGACGTGTTCTCTTACATGTCCGCGGAGCAGCAGCAGGTCATCGTGGAGTCCATGTCGGGGTTGGAAGTTCGCCATCTGATGGACGAGATGTTCATGGACGACACGGTGGACTTCCTGGAGGAAATGCCCGCCGGCGTCGTCAAAAAGGTGCTGCAAAACGCGGACGAACAGACGCGCAGTCTTATTAACCAGCTGCTGCGCTACCCGGAAAACAGCGCCGGCAGCCTGATGACGACGGAATACGTCGATCTGCACGACTACTTTACCGTGCGCAAGGCGATGGATCACATCCGCCGCACGGGCGTCGACAAGGAAACCGTGTATACCTGCTATGTCATCGACCAGCAGCGCAAGCTGATGGGAACGGTGTCGCTGCGCAAGCTGATCGTGGCGCCGGAAACGCAGACGATCCGCGAGATCATGGAGCAAAACCCGGTCTTCGCGCACACCACCGACGATCAGGAGGCGGTGGCGGAGGACTTCCGCCGTTACGACCTGATGTCCATCCCCGTCTGCGATACCGAGGAACGGCTCGTCGGCATCATCACGGTCGACGACATCGTGGACGTCATCCAGGAAGAGAACACCGAGGACTTTGAGAAGATGGCCGCCATGACGCCGTCCGATCAGGAGTACCTCAAGTCCAGCGTGTGGACGCTGGCGAAGAATCGCGTGCCGTGGCTGCTGCTGCTCATGATCTCCGCGACGTTCACGGGGTCCATCATCTCGCACTTCGAGAGCGTGCTCGCGGGCATGGTGATTTTGACCTCCTTCATTCCCATGCTGATGGATACGGGCGGAAACTCCGGTTCGCAGACCTCGGTCATGGTCATCCGCAACATGGCGCTGGGCGAGGTGGAGACGAGCGATGTGTGGCGCGTGCTGTGGAAGGAGCTGCGCGTGGCGCTCATCTGCGGCGTCATTCTTTCCGCCGTGAACTTTGTTCGCATGCTGATCTTCGTGCGCGCGGGCGTAATGGTGGCGGTGACGGTGAGCCTTTCGATGTTCTGCACGGTCGTCATCGCAAAGGCCGTGGGATGCCTGCTCCCCATGGGGGCGAAAAAGCTGGGACTTGACCCGGCGATCATGGCTTCGCCGATGATCACCACCATCGTGGATGCCTGTTCGCTGGCGATCTACTTCACCATGGCGACGGTGCTGCTGGGCGTATGACGAGGCTTCTGCTTCTTGCGCGCATCGGGGGTTCGCATCTGTTTCGTGTGTTTTCATAAGATACGTTGGGCGCGCGCGGCTCGCACCGCGCACGCGAGGAGATAACCGCATGTTTAAATCGAGAGACACGTTCCTGCCCTTCTGCATTCCGGACGTATCCGAAGCGGAGGTGGAAAGCGCAGCCGCAACCATTCGTTCGGGCTGGTGGGCAAAGGGACCGCAGACGATCGAATTCGAGAAGCGTTTTGCGCAATACGTCGGCGCAAAGCACGCCATCGCCGTAAATTCCTGCACGGCTGCACTGCATCTGGCGCTTCTCGCAAACGACATTGGGCCGGGCGACGAGGTCATCACCACGCCCATGACGTTCGCGTCGACAGCGAGCACCATCGTGCATACGGGCGCGACGCCGGTGTTTGCGGACATCGACGAGGAAACGGGCTGCATTGATCCCGACGAGATCGAAAAAAAGGTTACGAAGCGCACCAGGGCGCTCGTTCCGGTGCACTATTCGGGCGTCGCCTGCGACCTTGACGCTATCCGCGCCATCGCGAAGGCGCACGGGCTGTTTCTGAGCGAGGATGCCGCGCACGCGGTGGAGACGAGATATCACGGCGAACCGATCGGCCGCCATCCGATGGGTGCGGCGTCGTTCAGCTTCTACGCGACGAAGAACCTCGCGACCGGGGAGGGCGGCATGCTGGTGACGGACGACGACGCCATCGCCGAGCGCGCGGGCGTGTTTTCCTGCCACGGCATGAGCCGCAACGCGTGGAATCGTTACGGAAAAGGCGGTTCCTACCGTTACGACATCGCGGAGTTCGGCTTTAAGTACAACATGTTTGACATCCAGGCGGCGCTGGGGCTCATACAGCTTCAACGTATGCCGCAGATGCAGCGCGAGCGGATGAAGGCGGTCGCCGTCTACGAGCAGGCCTTCTCCGGGCGCGAGGAGCTGCTGCTGCAAAGGACGCCGGAGCAGACGGAGCACAGCCGCCATCTGTACGTGCTGCGCATCCGTCCCGAGACGCTGACCATCGACCGCGACCGCTTTATCGAGGAGCTGGCGGAGCGCAACGTAGGCACGAGCGTGCACTTCATCCCCGTGCACCTGATGAGCGCGTACAGAAGGCGCTTTGGCTTCAGCGAAGGCGACTTCCCCAAGGCGGAGCGTTTCTTTGAGACGGAAATCTCCCTGCCGATGTATTCGCGCCTCACGGAACAGGACGCCGCGTACGTCGCGGACGCGGTGCTGGACATTGTAAAAAGGTACAAGCGCTGACGGGAAGGTACATCGGGGGTAGGCCTGTTCTTTGACGCGGGAGGGAATGCTGTGAAGATCCTCATCATTCGCCATGCGGAGCCCGACTATGCGCGCGACAGCCTTACCGAAAAGGGATTCCGCGAGGCGGAGCTCCTGAGCGCGCGTCTTTGCCGCATGAGCATTCGGGATTTTTTTGTTTCACCTCTGGGCCGGGCGCAGGCTACGGCTGCCCCCACGCTTGCGCGGCTCGGGCGGGAGGCGGAGGTGCTTCCTTGGCTTCGGGAATTTCACGGTCGGGTCGTGAACCCCAAGACGGGGGAACCGAACATCCCCTGGAATCTGATGCCCCAGTACTGGACGAAACAGCCCGAGCTCTTCAGCCTGGATACCTGGGCCGATGAGGGACTGATGCGCACCGGCGACGCGGGCGAGGTATACGCACAGGCGGCTTGCGGACTGGACGAACTGCTCGCGCGCTATGGATTTAAGCGACAGGGCTTGATTTATGCCTGCGGCCAGAATACTGCGGACACCATTGCGCTCTTCTGTCACTTTGCGCTGGGCATGGCGCTCGTATCGCACCTGACGGGGATTTCGCCCGTTCTCCTGTGGCAGGGCATGTTCCTGCCTGCGAGCTCCGTGACGACGTTCGTCAGCGAAGAGCGCAAAAAGGGAGAGGTTGTCTTCCGATGCATGCAGCTGGGCGATACGTCGCATCTGTACGCAGGCGGCGAGGACGTCTCACGCGCCGGGCTTTACGACGAGGTGCACGAGGCGCTCCCAAGCGAGATTTTGCAGAGCACGGGAAGATAAAAAGAGAACCCCAAAAACAACGCCGCGGCCTCCAAGTGAGGGCCGCGGCATTCGTGCGTCAGGGGTGTGCCAGCGCTTCCCCGTAGGCACGAAGATCTGGTTTCCCGTGCAGGGCGACGTAATCCGCGCCCAAGTAACAGGCAAACGAGGTGATCGACTGAAAACCGAGCGAGCGATAATAGGCGACGTCCGAACGAAGCACGTCGCTTTGAAGCTTGAAGGGCTTGGGTGGAACCTTCCAGCCCGAGAGCAGGGAATTGTCCAGCCAATACTCGAGAACCTGCGCGCCCTGCTGGCCGAAGCATTGCAGCAGCGCGGGCAGCGGCGCGCATTCGAGACGGTTTTCCTCGCACCGTGGATCGTTCAGTGCTACGTCAGGCCGTCGCTTGATCGGAGCGTATTCCAGAAATACGCCTGGCTCGGGCTGGATGTGCTCTGGGACGCGGAGCGTATCCAGATAGGCGATATAGGCGATGCTCGCGTTAGGATCGACGCTGCGAACGCCGCGCAGCATGGCGTGGACGCATAGTAGCTGCTGATCGGATGGCGATAAATCGCGGCATCGCGGGCAATGGCAGCTGGACTGGGTCACGTCGTCGAGCCAGAAGTAATACCGGTGCGATGCGGTGGGAAGCAACGCGGCGAGGCGGGCGGCGCTTTCCGACAGCATCTCGAGAGCTTGCTGTGAGGACGCGCAAAGGTTGAAGTCCGGCGTGCGCACCCCCTTATCGTCCATCCGAAAAAAATCGGGATGCGACGCAAAGAGAGAGCGAGGGAGCAGATAGGACACCGCGTGCATCTCGTATTCGAGGATGAGACCCATGGACTGCGCCTGGTCGAGCAGGCGGCGTATCTGCGGATCGCGCAGGTCTTCCAGCATCTTTTGAAGATTGCGCGCCGCGTCGCGTCCCCCTGGGGGATGCAGTCCCAGCACGTTGAGCTGAAGGCTTTGGGCATCCTTCAGCCAGGTTTCTGACAATTCATTTGGATGAATTACGATGCCTCTTCTCTCCGTCATGCGTACATCTCCTGCTTTTTGTTGTTTGCATTATATCAACTATTTCTATACAAATCAATATATTTTAGGATGATAAGTCATAAAACAAACAGAATAAATAGAATAGAACGGATGGACATAAGACGGTTTTGTGCCCGAACTAGAGCAGCTATGCTGTTTGATTTGGAAAAAGAGGTATGCTATACTCAAAATTGCCAGAATAGGCAGGGAGGATTCAATATGGACAGACAAGAGACGGGTTATTTAAGTAAGGTCATGGAGCTCGACCTTTCAGACATACCGAAGGCCGCGAAGATACACAAGGCGCTGGCCTCTGAATTGCGGCTCCAGATACTGCGGGTCGGCTTGAGCGGCGGGTATTGCGTAGGTGAAATCGCGGAGATGCTGCATATCCCGGCCTCGACGGCGGCGCTGAACGTGCGGGTATTGGAGGAGGCGGGGCTGATCATCACGGAGCAGCGGCCCGGCACGCGCGGCATGGCAAAGGTATGCAACAAGCTGATCGACAGTGTGAACACAGAGCTCGTGGACCCGCTGAGCGTGGAACAGGTACAGGACCAATACGCCTCCTATTCTCTGCCGATCGGCAGCTACTGCGATTGCAGGCCTTACGAATACTGCGGCATGCTGAGTGAGACGGGAACAATTGGAAAGATCAACCACGCGCAGAGCTTTTTTGAACCCGAGCGGCTGAAAGCACAGCTCATCTGGTTTCGATATGGGTATCTTGAATACCGCATTTCTACGCTGGAGCTCATGGGGATGGACCCTACGTCGCTGCGCATCAGCTTTGAGGCTTGCTCTGAGGTCGCAAATTACAATATGGATTGGCCCAGCGACATTTACGTCAGCGTCAACGGCTGCGAGCTGGGCGTGTGGACGTCCCCGGGGGATTTGGGTGACCGCCGCGGCCTGATCACGCCGAAGTGGTGGAATCTCGGGGCTACGCAATACGGGCTGCTGAAAACGTGGCTGGTAGACGAAGACGGCACGACGCTCGACGGCGTGCCGGTCGGGCACCATAGGATCGACGAGTTGCACCTGGCGGACAGGGATTACTTTACCGTCCGCATCGGCATCCATAAATCAGCGCAAAATGTCGGTGGAATGAATTTATTTGGACGGGCGTTCGGCGATCACCCGCAGGACATAGGCGTACAGATCGGGTATCGCCTGCACGGCACGCGCCATGCAAAGTAAAACAGCGTTACTGTTTCGTGCAAAGACGCGCCACTAAAAACAAACATTATTAATGTTTTTAATTGACCGACAGGCAAGGAAATTGACGAGAAAATACGAAAAACAAACAAATAACCTATTTAATTCGTTGACACCTTGGGCGGCTGATGCTATAATGGTCTCAATAAAGAACAGCGTTTATGTTCTTTTTGCAAAACCAAGACCGCATATCTGCGCGCAGCTCCATGAGGAGGCAGGCCGCTGAGCGCCGGGTGAAGGAAGACGCTTTGCAAAAAGGGAGAACGCCGATCATTTTGCAAGGAGGTCCATATGCTCAAGAAGATGTTTGCCGCGCTGCTCGCACTTTCTCTGCTGATGACGTCCGTCACGGGCATCACAGAGACGACCGGGGATGTCATCGAGGACTTTGGCGGGATTACCCTGACGGTCTGGAAGCCTCTGTGGTGGACGAGCGTCGTTACCTCAGACTACGAAAACGAATGCTGGAAGGAAGTCGAAAAGAAGTTCAACGTCAAGTTCGAGTTCATCCAGCCCTCCGTCGGCTCGGAGCAGGAGCAGTTCAACCTGCTGATGGCCGGCGGCGACCTGCCGGATATTATCTTTACCGACTGGTCGGGCACGGATCTGTACACCGGCGGCTTGGATAAGTACATCGAGGAGGGCGTTCTCGTCGATCTGAAGGCGCATTCAGAGTGGATACCCAACTACCTGCACTGCATTGAAACGTACGTGACGCCGGAGGAACAAAAGGAGTTTTATACGGATTCCGGCTACATGACGCAGTTCTACGCGATCTCCCCCTACGAGGAGTACTCCTGCAACGGCCTGCTGCTGCGCCAGGACTGGCTTGACGAATTGGGCCTTGCGCAGCCGACGACGCTGGACGAGCTGGAAGTCATTCTGACGCAGTTCAAGGAGGTCAAGGACGCGGACTATCCGATGATGTTCCCCAGCGACGGCATCGACGACGAGTCCGGCTACTTCCTGTCGGCCTACGGGATAGGGCCTGGCTTTTATCAGGATAACGGCGTCGTCAAGTATGGCCCCTCGGAACCGGCCTTTAAGGAGTACCTGCTCAAGATGGCCGACTGGTACCAAAAGGGCCTGATCGACGTGGACTTTGTCTCCCGCGATCAGGAAACCTACCGCCGGATTCTGACCACCAGCGAGACCGGCGCCGTCATCGACAGCCCGGACAACGTGTATACCTACATGAAGGACGTCGGCATGATGACCGGCGGCACGTATCCGATGCAAAAAGAAGGCGAGACCGCGCATTATCGCTACAAGATGTACCAGTGCCGTCCCCCTTACTGCGCGGCGGTCACTACGGAATGCAAGAATCTTGAAGCGGCCATGACCATTCTGGATTATGGTTACTGTGAACCGGGCTGGATGATGTACAACTACGGTATCGAGGGCCTGACCTACAACATGGTGGACGGCGTCGCCGTCTATACGGACGTCATTCTCAACAATCCGGACTATCCGTCGCTGCTGGACAGCTTTGCCCGCTATAAGTGGCATATTGGTCCGTTCCTGCGCTTTGAACATGAAGCCGACGCGGCGATCACCCAGGAGAACATGGGCACGCGCAAAGCCTGGACGGAAAACGCGCAGTCCGATCAGGTGATGCCGCTCATCACCCTGACGTCGAGCGAGGGATCCGAATACGCCTCGATCATGACGCAGGTGAAGACCTATCAGGACGCGGCGGTAGTCAACTTTATCATGGGCAACAAGAGCATTGAAGACGAGTTTGACGCGTACATCGGGGACCTGAAAAAGCTGAACATCGATCGTGCGATCGAGATCAAGCAGGCCGCCCTGGACCGTTACAACGCACGCTGAGTTTTCTTTCGCGGCGGCTGCGGGCTCGATCCCGCGGCCGCCGCTTTCCTATCGTTATCCCGTGATAAGAGGTGGGTCATATGGTTCAAGTCGGAAATGCCAAGTCTTCTTTTCTGAAAAGGCTTGGCCGGAACATTCAAAAGCATCCGCAGATTTATCTGATGCTGCTGCCCGTCGTCATCGCGTTTATCGTCTTTGCCTACATGCCGATGGGCGGGCTCGTCATCGCCTTTCAAAACTATTCTCCCCGTATGGGGATTCTGGGCAGCAAATGGGTCGGCTTCAAATGGTTTGAGGATTTCTTTCACGACATGTTTTTCTTTCGTCTGCTGCGCAATACGTTCACCATCAACCTGTTGGATATCCTGATCGGCTTTCCGGCACCGATTCTGCTGGCGCTGATGCTGAACTCCCTGCGTTCGCGCGCGGCCAAGGCTACGCTGCAGACGATGATGTACCTGCCCTACTTTATCTCCATGATGGTGATTTGCGGCATCATTACCGAGTTCGTCAGCAGGGACGGCATCGTCAACGACCTGATTGAGCTGATGGGCGGGAAGCGAAGCGGACTGCTCAACAACCCGGCTGCTTTTCAACCGATATACGTGCTGAGCAACCTATGGCAGCTTGCGGGTTGGAACAGCATCATCTACATGGCGGCGATGAGCGCGATCGACGCGTCGCTGTATGACGCGGCCTATGTGGATGGCTGCGGACGGCTGCGCCAGGTGTGGCATGTGACGTTGCCGGGGATCCTGCCGACGATCGTCATCATGCTGATCCTGCGCATCGGCAACATCCTGACCGTGGGGTATGAAAAAATCATCCTTCTTTACAACCCCATGACCTATGAGACGGCCGACGTCATCTCGTCCTACGTCTACCGGCGCGGCATCGAGGAGGCCAACTACAGCTATGCCACGGCTGTCGGTTTGTTCAACTCGGTGTTGAACTGCCTGTTCCTGTTCGCGGCGAATACGTTCAGCCGCAAGGCGACGGAACAGAGCCTTTGGTGAGGAGGGAAAGAAAGTGGATGGTGTAAAGCTACGGCGTATCGACAAGCTATGGAAAGGCGTCGTGTTCCTGTTGCTGCTGGTCTTCTCCCTCTTTTGCCTGTATCCCGTCCTGTACGTCCTGTTCGCATCCTTCAGCGACCCGAATCTGCTGACGGCGCATTCCGGTTTGCTGCTGCGGCCGGTTGGCTTTTCTCTGAAGGGGTACGAGGTCGCGCTCAGCTACAGAAATATCGGTACCGGCTACATGAATACGCTGTTCGTCGTCGCTGTGGGCACGGCGGTCAACATGTTCCTGACGACGATTGGCGCCTACGCCCTCTCCCGAAAGGACATCATGGTGAACAAATTCGTCATGCTGATGGTTACGTTTTGTATGTTTTTTTCCGGAGGTATGATTCCCACGTTTTTGAACGTCAAGAATCTTGGGCTGCTCGACAGCCTGTGGGCGCTGATTCTGCCCTCCTGCATCAGCGTATGGAATCTCATCATCCTTCGTACAGGCTTCCTGGGCGTGCCGGACAGTCTGGAGGAATCCGCCAAGCTGGATGGGGCAAGCGACGTGACGATCCTCTTGCGCATCGAGATTCCGCTGGTAAAGGCGAGCATGGCCGTCGTTACGCTGTATTATCTGGTTGGCCACTGGAACGCCTGGTTTGACGCGATGCTGTACATGCGCACCCGCGACAAATACCCGCTGCAGCTGATCCTGCGCGAGATCCTCGTGTCCAACACGTCCAGCTCGGTCAGCGCGCAGGGGTTTAACCCGAGCGAAGCGGACCTCTACAAGCGGCTGGTCAAGTACACCACGACCGTCATCGCCACGGTGCCGATCCTCTTCATCTATCCGTTCCTGCAAAAGTACTTCGTGAATGGCGTGATGGTCGGTTCCGTCAAGGGATAATAGCGGCATAGAAAGGAATTGTGAAGATCGTGAGGCTTCTGAGGGTACAGCTTCCGGGCAGACGCGGAGCATGGATGGACGCTTACCTGCAGGATAACTGCACGGAACTAGAGATGACCCGATGGACGAAGCGTCCGGCGATGCTGGTGGTTCCGGGCGGTGCGTACCAATTCATTTCCGAGCGCGAGGGAGAACCTGTCGCGCTGCGATACGCTGCGGCGGGTTTCCAGACATTTGTACTGCACTACAGCGTGAATGCCCGCTTTGAAGAGACCCTTCTGGACATCGCGGAGGCCATGCGGCAGCTGCGCACGTCGGCAGCTGCGTGGAGAATCCATCCGCGGCAGATTGCCGTCTTGGGCAGCAGCGCGGGAGGGAACCTCGCCCTGTGGCTGGCGGCTGGGACGCGGCGGGGCGGAATGGGCATAGCGGGTATGAGCGGGGATCCGGCGCAGCTTCGGCCCAACGCGCTGGTGCTGTGCTATCCGGCCGTAACGGGGGCGGGGTGCGCGCCCGCCTTCGTGCAGACGATGCCCAAACAGCCGGTTTTGGCACAGGCGGAAGGGATGCCGCCCGCCTTTCTATGGGCGACGCAGGAAGATAAGACCGTGCCTGTGGACGGGCTGCTGCAGCTCGCGGCGCGGATGAACCAGGCCAGGGTACCCGTCGAGCTGCACGTCTATCAGCGCGGGGATCATGGCCTTGCGACGGCGGACCGCGCGACAGGGAGAGAAAGCGCACATGTGGCGGGCTGGGTGCAGCTGAGCATCGACTGGCTCTTTGAACAATTTGGCCTCTAACATACAAAAAGACGCCCCTTTCACAGCGGCCGGTTTGCCGTTCGCTGAAAGGGGCGCCTTTTTATCTCATTTGGGAATCACGGGCTCAAATGCGCGGGACGAAAGCGGATCAATAAAGAAGGCGAACGTTTCTCGGTTTTATGCGGTCAATTCAACCCTTCGATGGCTTTGAGAATCCGCGCGTGATCGTCCTGAACCGCACTGTACAGGGAAGCAACCTCCTGCTCGGTGGCGCCGTCCTGCAGCGCCCGCGTAAGCGCGCCGCTGGAACGCTCCAGAGGCAGCAGGCTCAGGTTTCGGCACAGTCCCATCAGCGCATGCGCCGCGTGAAAGGCCGCGTCCCGATCCCGCAGGCAAAGGGCGCGGGACAGGTGCGCAAAGCTTTGATCCTCTCGAAGCTGAAAAAGAAACCGCCGGATTTGCTGTTCACTTTGAAAACGGCAAAGCACCTGCCGCCAATCCGCGCCCATCTCCGTGTAGAATTCGTTCAAGCTCATCGCGCTCCGTGGCCTCCCAGCGGTTTAAATTCCCATAGAACTATGCCTTAAAGATCAAAATGTATTTTCAAGTCATTATAACACAACAAATCTGTTCATACAATACAAGTAACTGGAATTTGAGCTCCGAGGACGCAGCTTCATAGCGGCGTCTTTCGTTTGAAGTGGGCGAAAGAGGATGGTTACTGAAATGGTGGATTACAGGGAGATCGGATCGCGCATCCGAATGGCTCGATTGCGCAAGGGGATGACGCAGGAGCGGTTGGCGGAGCTGAGCGGCGTGGGTACGCCGCACATCAGCCACATCGAGACGGGCAACACGATTCCGAGCCTGAAGATCTTTGTAGCGATCATAAACGCTCTGGAATGTTCCGCGGACGAGCTGCTCTGCCTGGAACTGAAGGATGCCCGTCCCGTATTGTCGGAGCGCATCGCCAAGACGCTGGAGGACTGCTCGCAGGAGGAAATGCGGGTCATCGCAGACGTCGTGGCCGCCCTCAAGGACAGCCTGCGCAGGCGGGACAAGGAGCGTTAAGACTGGAAGATACGAAGGGGCAGAGGACAATAAAGCCCACCCGGACCGGCGATCTTCGCTGGGCAGCGGGTGGGCTTGTTTTACTTCCTGTAGGCACGAAGGATCAGCCGTTCAGCGCACGGCGCAGCAGCTCCGCAACTCTCTTCGGGTCAGCCCTTCCCCCAAACGCCTTCATGGCCTGACCGACAAGGAAACCGAAGAGCTTCTCCTCGCCTGCACGATAGCGCCTGACCTCCGCATCGCAGGAGGCAAGCACGTTTGAAAGGACGGTTTCGTACGCGCCATCGTCCTTTGCGACCTCAAGGCCGTGCTCCTTCACGTAGGTGGCGACGTCGATGTCTGCATCCAGGGCGGCGGCAAAGACCTCGCGCGCGCTTTGCCGCGTGATGCGGCCCTCCGCAACGAGGTTTACGAGTGCGGCGAGCGCCGTGGGCTGCAGATGAATCTCCTCCGGGAGCAGGCAGCGTTCCTTCATGGCAGCCATCAGCTCGCCCATGATCCAGTTGGAGACGTCCTTGGGCCGCCCGCCCGCTTCGACCGCGCGCTCGAACAGGTCGCACAGGGGTTTTTCGGCGGTGATAATGTGCGCATCGTAGGCGGGGAGGCCCAGCTCGCGCTGGTAGCGCGCGATCTTTTCGTCCATCAGCTCCGGCTGGGCCCTGCGGATGCGTTCGATCCATTCGTCCGACAGGACGATGGGCACGAGGTCCGGCTCCGGAAAGTATCGGTAATCCTGCGCGTCTTCCTTGGAACGCATGGCGAAGGAGGCGTCCTTGTTGTCGTCCCAGCGGCGCGTCTCCTGCCGGACGGCCTTCCCCCCTTCCAGCAGCTCTACCTGCCGCCGGTACTCGCCCGCAATGGCGCGCGCGATCGCCTTGAAGCTGTTCAGGTTTTTCATCTCGGTGCGAGTGCCCAGCTCCTCTTGGCCTACGGGGCGCACGGACAGGTTGATGTCCGCGCGCAGCGAACCCTCCTGCATTTTGCAGTCGGATACGCCCAGGTATTGCAGCGTGGCGCGCAGCTTTTCCAGATAGGCGACGGCTTCCTCCGGGGAGCGCATGTCGGGATCGGAGACGATCTCCAGCAGCGGCACGCCGCAGCGGTTGTAATCCACCAGCGTCTGGTCGGAGAAGGGGTCGTGCGTGAGCTTGCCCGCATCTTCCTCCATGTGGATTTCGTGAATGCCGATGGACTTTTTGACGCCGTGTGTGTCGATCTCCACGCGCCCGTTTCGGCAGATGGGCAGGTAAAGCTGCGATACCTGATACGCCTTGGGCAGGTCGGGATAGAAGTAGTTCTTGCGGTCAAACTTCGTTTGGCGGGTGATTGCACAGCCCAGCGCGAGCCCGGCGGAGATGGCGAACTCCACCACCTTTCGGTTGAGTACGGGCAGCGTGCCGGGCATGCCGGTGCACACGGGACAGCAATGCGTATTGGGCGCGCTGCCGAAGGCGGACGAGCAGGAGCAGAAGATCTTCGTCCGCGTCGCGAGCTCCACATGGACCTCCAGGCCGATCACCATTTCGTAAGCCGCCATATCAGCGCGCCTCCTTCGGGCTCTTTTTGTGATGCTCCGTGACCGCCTGATACGCCTGCGCGATGGCGAGCAGCGTCTTTTCCCCAAAGGGACGGCCGATAAGCTGCACGCCCACGGGCAGGCCGCGGCCGTCCAATCCGCAGGGAATGGAAAGCCCGGGCAGGCCCACCAGGTTGACGGAGACGGTGTAGATGTCGCCCAGGTACATGGATAACGGGTCGTCCGCATGCTCGCCGAGCTGAAAGGCGGTGGTGGGGGCGGTGGGGCCTAACACCGCGTCAAACCGGGTGAGCGCATCGTCGAACGCCTGTTTCATGAGCGCCTTGACCTTGAGCGCCTTGTTGTAGTAAGCGTCGTAGTAGCCGCTGGAGAGCGCAAACGCGCCCAGCAGGATGCGCCGTTTGACCTCCCGGCCGAAGCCTTCGCTGCGGGTCTTGAGGTACAGATCCGTCAGCCCCTCGTAATCCCCGGCGCGAAAGCCGTACTTCACGCCGTCGTAGCGCGAGAGGTTGGAGCTCGCCTCGGCAGAGGCGAGCACGTAATACGCGGGAATCGCGTACCGCAGGATCGGGAGCGGGAACGTCTCGACCGTCGCGCCCAGCGCGCGCAGCGCCGCCACGCAATCCAGCACGCGCGAGCGCACCTGCGCGTCCAGCCCATCGCCTATGTATTCCTCCGGGATGCCGATACGCACGTCCTTCATGTCCGGGGCGGGGCAGGAAACGGGGAGATCGACGCTGGTGCTGTCGCGCGCGTCGCGCCCTGCGATTGCGTGAAGCACCGCGTCCGCGTCGCATGCGTCGCGGCAGAGCGGGCCGATCTGGTCGAGAGAGGAGGCGTAGGCGAGCAGCCCGTAGCGCGAAACCGCGCCGTAGGTGGGCTTGAGCCCCGTCACCCCGCAAAAGGAGGCGGGCTGGCGGATGGAGCCGCCGGTATCGGAGCCTAGCGCATAGGGAACCATGCGGGCGGCGACCGCCGCGGCGCTGCCGCCCGAGGAACCGCCGGGCACGCGGCTCAGATCCCAGGGATTGCGCGTCCATCCAAAGAAGGAGGTCTCCGTGGACGAGCCCATGGCGAATTCGTCCAGGTTGGTCTTGCCTACGCACACCGCGCCGATCGCGCGGAGGCGCTCCCAGGCGCCGGCGTCGTATACG